>CALGRC010000117.1 GCA_937959315.1 uncultured Clostridia bacterium
TTTTTTTAAGAAATATGTTTATATTTATTTTTGGTTGCCAAGCCACCCCGAATGTGCCGCTGCTGCTTATTCTCATACAATACAGCCTTCGCTTCCTCCGCTAGTGCAGGATTGAGCTTCGCCAAACGCTCACTGATATCTTTATGTACCGTAGATTTGGATATCCCAAATTTTTTCGCGGCCGAACGCACAGTTGCCTTGTGCTCGATGACGTAGTGCGCCAAAGTAACAACCCGATTGGTGATGTAATCCTTCAACACCATAACCCCCTGTCACATTGCATGCTTGGAGAACCCTGCTCCTTTTTTACATTTTATGTGACAATGGGAAAAACTATGACTAGACAGACTAGCAGGTATGGCAGCGCAGCCGCTGCGGAAAAAACACTGGCCTCAAGGACTCCATTTTCCATATCTAAAAAAGAGTTCGCTACTGGACATATGCCCCATATAATTGTTCTAACCGCAAATCTGCAAAATTTCCCCGCTGCCAGCGGCCAGGAATCTGATGCAACGCTTGGTAATGCGCTTCTAAATACTGCCGCGCCTTCTGTGCTGTATCGATATCTACCGGCCCGTGGTCCGGCTGCAGCAACCGGACAATCTGCGGTGCGGCGTCTGCGGAAAGTGTCATCACATAATGGATACCGCTGTTATCCCCGCGGAAATACCGGTCAATCTGGTTTTTAGCCACTAACCCATCTATATTTGCCATATTCAGCAACAGGTAATAGGACAGCCCCAATGCCGCGTACACCGCTAATATATTGTACTGTGGTCGCAACACATAAAACACCGTAATGGCCAGCCCCACTGCTTCAAACAGCAAAAAGCCAAATACCATCAGCCGCAGGCGCGTAAGGCCGTCATCCCATGTGTAGAGCAACATACGGTAAAAAGAAGATGCAAGCAGCACCAAAGTTACAACACACAGCAGCAAATTACAAATTACCATCCAACGGCCAGCCAGCGTTTTTTGTGTACCAAACAGCCGTGTTCCAACAACAATCAGCCCCAAATTAACACAGGTAAGCCCAAACAATTCAAAAAACCCCCGCCGCGCATAATCGGTATAGTTCAGCCCTTCCGGCAATTTGGCCCCGCAAAACAAATACCGGAACTGGATGATAACAAACACCAAGTATACCGCCAACAGGCCAGATAATACCAAAGCAAACACCAATCCGTCCGTTTTCCAGTTAAAGGCTGCCCGCATGCGCGGCTGTGGCTTGGTGCAGGAAAGCGCCATGACACCGCACAAATACAGCCCCGCCGCCAGGCCTAACAGGCATTTCCCTATAACTGACACCCGCATATGCCGCACAACCGCCCATAACCCGTCAATGAGCAACCGGGCAAATACCTGGTCGGCCATAGCCAGCAATACCGCCAGCACCAACATGCACGGCAATGCAATGGCCGCCGCCAATAAAACCCTGCGCACCATGCCCGCTTTCCCGCCGCACACTTCTATTCCATAACGGAACGGCAAATGTACCAACGATACCGGCCTGACGGCCGATACCAAAATATCGCCCCAAACGCCTATGCGGCCAATGTGCAGTTCGCCCGATGCAGACAGCGAAAAGGCCCCCAGCAATAACAAGGATATCAAAAAATTGGGAATCCGCCATATGGAATTGCTCCACAAGGCCGCATTGACGCCAAATACTACCAACGGCAGCATCAAAAACAACGCCTGCCACCGTAATTTTTGATGCCGAACCATCCATGCAGCCGCACCCAACTGCAGCAGTACAAATACCAATATGCCGGCCCCCGCGCGCTGCGGCAACACCAAATAGGAAAATGCCGCGGCGGAAAATAATGAATAGCAAATAGCCGCTATCTTAACTGCCCGGCCTGTAACTGGTTTCATTGTCCTTCCCCCTCTACATATTCCAAAATATCTGCCGGCTGGCAGTCCAGCGCCCGGCAGAGAGCTTCCAGTGTTGAAAACCGGACGGCTTTGGCCTTGTTGTTTTTCAGAATGGATAAATTAGCAGGCGAAATACCGATTTTTTCCGACAATTCCATCAGCCCAATCTTACGCCTGGCCATCATGACATCCAAATTGATGATAATTGGCATACCCGCACCCCCATCAAACGGTAAAATCGTGTTCCTGCTTGTAATACACCGCCTGTTTAAAAACATCCTTCACGGTAAGGCAAAACAGCGACGCCACCAAAAACACCACCGCTACAATGGCCGATGCAAGCGTAAACCAAAACACACATTTGACCGTATAAATGACAGCGATTAGCATAGCAGCCACCGCCATCTTGCGGAAACATGAGATGTTTTCCGCCACAAACGGGTTGCCGCCCAGCAAGGTGCGGAACAGCTTTTTAAGCTGGTAAAGGATATACACCGCACACAGGCCAGAAGAAATTAATATGGAAGCAAACGGCAGCGACGACGCTGGATGATGGAACGCAGCGGCCCCCATCCACCATTTGGTAAGCCACGGCACACAGCAGCATGCCAAAATACCGCCGTAAAACAAGACATCCACCATTGCTTTTGCTATGTAATGCACCATAGATCTTTGCACCTTACCCGCCCCTTTCCCATTCCTGTTATTTGTAGCATACCATTTAATTTATCATTTGTCAATGTTTTTTTATTGTTTTTCGATAAATAAAAATCGAAAAACATGATTTTTTTTGCAACCAAAACGGATCGGCAAATAGCTGCCCTATTGGCGGGCGCGCGGGGAATGGCCATAATACTTTTTATAATAGCGGGTAAAATGACAGACACTTTCAAAACCGCATTCTTCCGCCACACACCGCACAGTAACGGCGCTATTATTCAAAAGCATCCGCGCTTTATCCATCCGCGCTTCCAAAAGCTCTGCTTTCGGCGAAGTATGAAAGTACTTGTGGTAACAGTCATAAAACTTACTGCGGCTCATGGCAGCTTTTGCAGCAAGGGAATCTATATTCCAATGCCGGGTGCAGTCGGTCAGCATCTCCAGCCGGATATGTTCCAGCAAAACCCGTGTGCTGTCATTTTTCGTCTCTTCTGTATGATAAAAACTACGCGCTGCGCGGTACAGCAGCTTTTGCAATACAAGGCCTGCAACCTCTTCAGCAAACGGCTGCCTGTTCCATGTTTCCGCCTGTATTTCCCTAATAAGCCGGTTGAGTTCCTCCCCGCCGGAAGGATAAAACGGCTGTGAGGAAGGCAAACTGAGCGGTTCCAACCATGCCGGGCACACCTCAAAATGGACATAGCTGTTGACAAACGCAGGTATCCCGCGAAATTTCTGAACATCCGCAGGGGCGTAAAAAATACATGCACCAGGGGCAAGCAGTTGTTCTTCCCCGTCCAAAGTCAAATACATCCCCAGTGGGAAATAAAGGAATAAGTAATCCCCGCTGCCATTCGGACGGAAAATCAACATATTGTCCCGTTCCTTCACCATATAACCGCAGTGTACAATTTTTAAAAAAGTATCCATATTATCACCTGGCAATCAAATAATACAAGGGGTCTCCCATACAGATTCAATATATCCTGTTTTGGATAAAAAGTCAATAAAAGTGGATGAAAAAGCATTGTATTTTGACAGCCCGGCCGATAAAATATACCATAAGATAACAAGATGCCAGCAATAACCATAAGAAATCAGGAAAGGACGGTATACCATGAAAAAACCAAGAACAGAACATCCCAATCCTCAATTTGAACGGGAGAAATGGGAAAACCTCAACGGGGAATGGCAGTTTGAAATTGACTGCGGGAACAGCGGAATTGAACGGAAATTTTATGAACGGGAACAGCTCAACGGTAACATCCTGGTCCCCTTCTGCCCGGAAAGCAAGCTATCCGGCGTAGGATATACAGATTTTATGGCGGCGGTCTGGTACCGCCGCACCATTGCCATAATCCAGGAACAGCTGCAGGGGCGTGTCCACCTCCATTTCGGGGCGGTAGATTATTGTGCAACCGTCTACGTGAACCAAAAGGAAGTTGGGAAACACCGCGGCGGCTATACATCCTTTTTCTTTGATATCACAGATTTTTTAACCGAAGGGGAAAATACCCTTTGCGTCTGTGCACAGGATGACGTACGCGCACCTTATCAGGCAAGCGGCAAGCAGTCCGGACAATACCATTCCTGCGGCTGTTATTATACCCGTACAACCGGCATTTGGCAGACGGTCTGGCTGGAATTTGTCCCGCAAGCCCATATCAAGCGCGTACAGTATTACCCAGACCCGGCAAACGGCAAGCTGACAATACTTGCAGAAACAGTGGGCGCCGGCGTGCTGGATGCAGCGGCCTCTTATCAAGGATCGCCGATGGCAAAAGCAAGCGCCCAGTCGTCTGGCGGCACGGTTTGCCTGGAGCTCCATCTTGCAGAAAAACACCTTTGGGAACCGGGGAACGGGCGGTTATACGACTTAGAATTTACCTATGGGGAAGACCGGGTAAAAAGCTATTTCGGGCTGCGCAGCCTGCGGCTGGACGGAAAAAAATTCCTCATCAACGGGAAACCTGTATTCCAACGGCTGGTTTTAGACCAGGGCTTCTATCCGGACGGGATTTATACCGCGCCAGACGATGCGGCGCTGCAAAATGATATACAGATTTCCATGGGCTTGGGCTTCAACGGTGCGCGGCTGCATGAAAAAGTATTCGAACCGCGGTTCTTATATCATTGCGACCGGATGGGCTACCTTGTCTGGGGGGAATATGCAAACTGGGGCTTTGACCATAGCAATCCCGGCCTGCTGTCCCACTTCCTCAACGAGTGGCGGGAAGCGGTGGAACGGGATTTTAACCACCCAGCGATTATCGGGTGGTGCCCGTTTAACGAAACCTGGGATATCAACGGCCGGAAACAGGAAGACGATATCCTGCGTACCGTCTATCTGGAAACCAAACGGCTGGACACCACACGGCCCTGCATTGATACCAGCGGCAATTACCATGTCCTGACTGATATTTTTGATGTACACGATTATGAGCAAAATCCGGAAACCTTCCAAGCCACATTCCAACGGCTGGAGCGGGAAGATATCCTCCCGCATTTTGCAGAACGTCAGACTTACCGCGGGGAGGCGGTTTTTGTCAGCGAATACGGCGGCATCAAATGGGATTGCGGTGCCATATCGGAAAACGGTTGGGGGTATGGCGATGCGCCAAAAACCGAGCAGGAATTTTTGGAGCGTTACAAAAACCTGACAGAACCCCTTTTGCAAAACCCAAAGCTGTTTGGCTTTTGCTATACCCAACTTTATGACGTAGAACAGGAAGTAAACGGGCTGTATACCTACGACCGGAAACCAAAATTCGACCCCGCCGTTATCAAGGCGATAAACAGCCAAACGGCAGCCAACGAATAAAGCAAAAAAACAACCTGTAAAAGAGCGCCCCAGCAAACGTGCCGGGCGCTTTTTTACAGGTTGTTGCTATAAATCAAATATGCCCAACCCTTTCCAATTCCTCAGCTACCTGCCGGATTTCTCTGCTGCGGAATTCATAGCGCGGCGGCGCAGCCGTCGGCGTACGCAAAAACACCTGTATCGCATATTTCTCTGCACATGCAACCGCCCGCTTTAGCCAGGAAAAATCGTATACTTCTTCCTGCGGCTCGTACAAGCTCCAAGCAAATTTCCCCATCCGGATAACGTTCATCCCCAGATCACGAATCCTCCTAATATCCCCCTCTATTGCATTAAAATCCCAGTGTTCAGGATAGTAACAACACCCAAACAAAAACCGTTCCATACCACACCTCCACCTGTATTTTCCATTATTATCGGGAAAAAAGGGGAATCCCCTCATTGGGATTCCCCTGCATGAAACATGGCGTCTTATTCAAAGGTATACAAAAACCCAGACGCCGGTAACCCTTCCCGGTTATACAGATTGGGGTTTTCCGGGACTTTGGAGACAGCATAACGCACCGCTGACGGATTTTCGATATCGTCTGGTATTATGACCTCTACGGTATCCCCGATGATTTCAGCAGTTGCCGGAACAAAAGTCCCTTCCGGCCCACACACTTCAAATTCCTGCAATTTGCCTCCGCTTGATTGGCCCTCCAAATCTTGCACCTGCAGCCCCGTGCCAATGGTATCCGGACGGAAGGTTATTACAATCTTATCCCCTTCTATTTCAGCACTTTCAAATAAAGGCCCCTGGCAAACCACGTCTGTTTCACCGAATATCATATTTTCCGCCAACAGGAACAACCGGTGCGCCAAAATTTCCTTCCCGGCCGGATGGATATCAGTATACGTATTTTGATCGGTATCCAGCGATACCACCATCCCGACATTTTCCGAAGTTGCAACCCTGTCCAGCGTTTTCCTCTGTTCTTCACGGATGCCGGTCAGATCCTGCTCAAAACTATTTGCATCGTCATAACGCGCAAGCTGCACATAGAAAAACGGCAAGTCCTCACAGCCCCATAACCGCCGGTAATCATCAATTAAAATGGGAAACGCCTCGCTGTACATATCGGTGCGGTTCCAATCGTTTTCCCCCTGATACCACAAAATACCTGCAATTTGATAGTTGACAAGCGGCGCGACATGGTTGTTGTAAATGGCGCCGCTGCTCGGTGTGAAGAACTGATCGCCACTGTTTTCCTCTGATAGCCGGATCCAGCTCTGGATATCCGTGCCGCCCCACGCCACACACATCAAGCCAACAGGAACATCAGGGTTCTTGTTTAACAATTCCTGCGCAAAGTACAGACCAATTTGCGAAACCTGTATCACATTTTCATCATCCAGCGTTGCCCATGCCTGTACAATATGCGGGACATGCTCTACACTCTGCCGGAACGGGATGTCAAATGTAGGCGCCTGTGCCGAAATTTTTTCCGTTGCAAAAAACTTTACCAGACCGCTGTCGATTGCCGCCTGAGGAGACGGGTTTTGGATACCCGCCGTATCCGGCCAATAGGTCAATTCCATATTTGATTGGCCGGCCAGCAAAAACACATCGCCAATATACACATGGTTAATTTGTTTTACCTCCGCCCCGCTTGCAACCTCCAGCACATACGGCCCTCCATACGGAAGCGGCGCTAGCGATACCTCCCACTGGCCATTTTCCACAATGCCAGAACCAGTACTGCTGATTTTTTCATCCGCCTCACTGTACAAACTGACCTCTACACGCCTGCCCTCGACGCCCTTGCCCCAAATCATATGGTCTTTGCCGCGCTGCAGCACCATATCTTCCGTAAAGAAATTTGGCAATTGCAATCCCGTGTTTGGCTGTTCCAAAGAAGCAACCTGCGACAAGGGGGCAATCCCACGCGACGTATCCCAGACAAAAGCCCGCAACACATAGTCGCCATCTGCAACATCCGATACAGAAAGCTCAGCCTGTAATGTATCGGCGGCCCCGGCAGGAACCTCCTGTATATCAGACATCGCTATATGGCACAGCCGTTCGTTTCCATCGGCCGTTTGGTAAAGGGCCGCATACAGCCGCGTACTAACCGGCAAATCCCCGCGGTTGTTTACTCTGACCCGTGCAGATACCATTCCGGTTTCCCATACCTCAAGATTTTTCCCGTCCTTTTGAAACACCACCGGGCCGACGTACAATGCATCCGCCAGATTGTCCAGCCGCTGCTGTAAGGCCGTTTTATCGCTGCCAGTCTGCTCCGCCTTCACCACGCCATTCCTGGCACAAATCAACGGCGTGACAGGCGTTACTGAACAATCGTCCATATAAAAATAACAATCCTGTACGCCTGCACTGGCCTGACCTTTTAAAATATAGCTCAATGCCCGGAAATTTTGAATCCCATCCTCCATCAAAACATTGCCTAGGCTAGTGATAATTTCTGTCTGGGCTTTCAGGTCTGTTACATGCACATCATATTCCTTGGTCTGTACATCTGCTTCGAACATAATTTCATACCAAGTATCATTTTCCAACGGATGGGATGCGGCAATATTGGTATAGCCATTGATATACAGAATCCCGCCGCTTTCGCTTGGAGTAACGGCATACAGCAAAATACCGGTATTGTCCTGCGTTCTGGCATACATCGAAAACTCCCTGCCGCTGCTCTGTGAGCCGCCCCACCGGACCTTTTGCCGCAGGATGAATTTCCCTGTGACAGGCTGGGTAAACTGGCATTCCGGCGACCAACCGCCATACGCGGTATCGGAAAATTGACTGGCAGCAACTAAATTATCGCCGCCGTCCGGATCGGCGGCAATCTTCATCCCGTTGTACCCAAGGTCGTCGCCAATTTCGCCTTCTGTATAATCGGCCATGTATACTGCGTCCGCTTTGGCCTGTACAGCATCCAGCCTGGTATCCAAAGCTGTACGAAATGCATCCCTTGGAAGCTGCACCAATACCTGCCGCGCCTGGTCAATATCTACCTGGGCACAGGTCTGTTCCGCCATTTCCACCAACTGTCGGGCTGCCTCTTCTGTATCCATAACCTGGATGCTTTCCAGACGCGCAGTAAGGTTGGTTTTCCGGTTCCCCTCTTCCAATAAGTTTAGCAGACGGCCTGCCTCGTCAATGTCCATTTGCAGCCTTGTCTGTTCCGCTTTTGCCACTGCAGTGGCCGCCGGCGCATACTGCGCCGCTGTATCAAGGCGTATCTGCAATGCGGATTTGTCCACATTTTCGTCCAGTGAAGCAACCAGCTCTTGCGCCGCATCGACATTTACCTGCAACAGGCTCCGCTCTGCTTTTACAACCGCATCCCTTGCAAGCTTCAACGGGGTCTGCGGCGTTACAACCAAATCATCGAGGTACAAAGCCCCTGTTTCATCCGGTGTACTTCCGTTAAACTGGTATTGAATGCCCGTCCAATTTTCCGCTACATAGGTATAGTTCCAATTTGCAGAACCCAAAACTTGCCCCGATTCCGTATTGTATACCGTAACGGTATACAAGCTGTTCGCCAAATCCACCGCATACCGGATAGTATACCAAGTATCCGCCTCCATGGCAGGATTTGGCGTTACACTCCCATTCCAGGCAGAATTGACGATTTGTCCGGCAGTATAAAAATTAAAGATATGATCATTGTTTGGCCTGGCATACAGCACAATCCTGCATTCGGACACCGAACCGCTGTATTTTACCTTTTGTTCCACTGTAAAATCAACATCTTGCGGAATGGGACTGGAAAGTGGGAATTCCGGCCCCCAGACTCCCGCCGCAGTTGCTGTAAGGCTGATTTTTGCAGCCAGATTGCCATCCTCCTGTTCATACGCCCCGCTTGTGTTATCCCCTGAAATAAAGGTATCTCCTTCCGCGTTGTCAGAATAATCCACATACAGTGATGCATCCACCTTTGCTTGCAGTGCGTCCAGCCGCGCCTCCAAGCCAGCCCTGCCGGTGCCGTCCAGCAGGCCGGATACCAACACCTGGGCATCGTCAAGCGCCTGCTGGCTCCGCGATTCCTCCGCTGCGGCCACAGCTTCTTCAGCAGCATCTTCTTCGGCTGCCGCCTGAATGGGCATTGGCCCAATTACGGCAAGCTGCAAAAGCAAGACTGCCACCAACATACAAATAACCGGCTTTCTCTGCACTTTCATTTTTACTCCCTCCTTTTTATTTTTCCATTTCGCAGTAGGTAAAATAGTCAAAATCTGCGTATTTCCCCGCACCGGATAAATCCTGGCAGCACATACCGATAAACGCGCCTGTAAAACATCCAAACGCACCCGGCGCCATACAAGCCTCATCCGATAAGGTGCTGTAATCCAAGCGCGGCCCAATACTATTCCAAATGTTCCCATCCAAAGAATAAAAAAACTGTAACCGGTCATATATGATATCCGCTCGCAAAAAACAGGGGACATCCGGGGGGATGGAAACAGGCTGTCCCAAGGGATAGCAATACTGCCGGTTGACATTGTATATGATATTTAACACCGTTCCCATGTTTTCTTCATACGTCATATACAGATAATAATAGTTTCTGGTGTCGTAATAACAAACCAACCCCGCCATTTGCTTAAATGTTTCCGGTTCAAACAAAAGCTTTGTCTCAGCCCGGCAGCAAAACGCCTGCTGCCGCCTTGCCACAAGGCTTTGCACAAACTGCGATGACAATGATTCCCGGCCGCGCAGCCTTAAATAGCCCGGATGCTCAGTCAGTGATAGAATCTCATCATCTGCCGGAATCCGAAGTGTTTGAAACTGCACATCCAACTGCGGCATATCAAAATCATCCTTTGAGGCAGCCTGCGGATAAGGATGCGGCGGAAGTTCTGGCGCCGGGACCAGCAAATCCGGCTTGTTGCTCCCGTTTTCCAACCGCAGCCATCCATCCGTTGTCCAAACGGCCTTTTGCAGGCAGGTTTCCCTGCCCAAAATACACCGCCCTTTTGCCGGGATGGGACGTCCAGCCAAATGAACGATATACCATTCGCCCGTTTGTGTCTCTACCAAATCGGCATGCCCCGCCCGCTGCAATGGCAGTGTCACATCATCGCGCGAGGTTAATACCGGGTTTTCCGGATCCACCTCGTACGGCCCCTCAATGGTTTTAGAACGCGCTACAGTCAACGCATGGCCAAAATGGGTTCCCCCTTCTGCGGTAAATAAATAATAGTACCCGTGGATGTGATATAAATGCGGCCCTTCTGTAATGCCGATTTCCGTTCCGGGGAAAATCAGTTTGGATTCACCGATCAGCTGCCGCTCTGCGGGGGAATACTCCCGCAGTTGGATACCGCCAAAACCGGTTTTCCCTTTGCGCATATCCCATGTCATGTTTACCAACCATTTTCTGCCGTCCTTATCATGGAACAAGGACGGGTCAAATCCTTCGCTGTTCAAATAAATGGGCTCCGACCAATCGCCGCGGATATCTGCCGACATGACCAGATAATTGTGCGTATCCATATAGAGCCCTTCCTTTGTCCTTACCACCGTATACACTAGGTAATATATCCCATCACAATAGGAAAGGCATGGTGCAAAAACGCCGCCCGAATCAGGCACACCCATTAAATCCAGCTGTGATACCCG
>CALGRC010000118.1 GCA_937959315.1 uncultured Clostridia bacterium
GACCCTGCCGGATCCATTTTTCATCATCACAAACCAATAACTTATACACTGTTTTCCCCCTTTAGCTGTGAAACCGCATTTGTATCTTTGTCCCTGTACCCGGTATACTCTCTACCGTAATGCCATACCCCTTTCCATAAACCAGCCGCAACCGCGCATGTACATTTGCAATGCCAATATGTTCCCCTGTTAAACAGTTCTCATTACAAGCACATAATAACCCCCGCACATGCTTCAATGTGTGCATGTCCATCCCTATGCCGTTATCAGATATTTCAAGTATCATATCATGATTTCCAGTTTTATAAATATGGATATGTATCCGGCAATCTTTTTTCCGCCCTACAAATGCGTAACGGACCGCATTCTCAATAAATGGCTGAATAGAAAATTTAAGCACTGGTATATCTAAACATTCCGGGGGCACATGATATTCCATGAAAAATTTATCATCAAACCGCACATTTTGAATATCAACATATGCCTGTGCGTATTGCAATTCCTCCCGCAGCAGCGCCTTGCCATCACTTGTCATATATGTCGTATACCGAAACATTTTCCCAAGCTTTTGAATCATTCCCGAAGCTTTTATACTCCCTTCCATCGATGCAATTGAACTGATGGACTCAAGTGTGTTGTACAAAAAATGCGGTTTTATTTGAAACAGCATAGCATCCAATTGAGCAGCTTTTAAATGAAGTTGCTGCTGATAATTCTGTGCAATCAATTGCTGTATCTGCACCGTCATCTGATCAAATGCCTCATCAATTTGTGTAATCTCGTCATTGCCTCCCACATGGTCGGTTATTGAAAAATCCAGATTTTGTAATTTCCACATTTTTTGACGGAGTAAATCAATCCTCGCGGAAAGCCGTCTCATAAACAACATAACTGCAATTATCAATACCGCTACCAGGCAGAGTTCCAACCCCAAAAATATCCAGCCATTAAACCTATTATCCGATAACAAACGTTCATCAATACGGCACAATACATATAGGTTCTGATCACCGATTTTATGAAACGCAACGTTTTTGGGAAAGCCATTTGTACCAGCACCAAAATCAATTGGCAACTGTTCGGGCAATGGCCCCATCCTTTCCGCTATAGCCAACAAAATTTCCGCCCGTTCCCCTTTAGAAAATACCAATTCACCATCAGGCAATACCACCGCTAAATCGACGCCGGTTATCCATTCATCTGAAACCCGTTTCTCAAATACTGCATCTGCAAATAGTTCAAGCTTTACAACACCGTATATCATGCTATCCTGCATCCAATTGCGGTTATCCATCACGGGACACGCCAAGCACAATAATGGTAAACGGCTGGTACCTGTCTGTTCACAAAACCAATTATGATATCCGCGGTTTTCTTGTAAATTATGAAACCATGCCGTACTGTCAATCATTCCTAAAGAATAAGGAAAAGGCGGTTCTGCTAAAGCGCTGTACAGTGTGCACCGCATTTTCTCTCCGTCAGAAGAAATTGAATTGAGGCTTGGATACGATATGTCATACATCCTGCGTGCATCCGGTTGCGCCGCCAATGAAATCATTTCAGCATCAGCCGCCAATTCCTCCATAGCCGTTTTATATCGTTCCAGTTGGTAATTTGTCTGATTGATAAATTGCAGCAATATCGATTCTAAGTTGTTATACATCTGGTTTTGATAACTATTGTGCATTACTCCTAATGTAACCAAGCACAAAAAAATAGTTGGCAATAATACCGATAATACAAAAACCGTCGTTAATTTCCATAGGATACTATGTGATTCTTGCTTCATATTACCCCTCACATTTATAATTGATAAAACGAGCAAAAGGCGCTGCTGATTGCAGCGCCTTTTGCCAGTAACTATTGTACTGAAATTTCCTTTGATCCTGTAAGCGGCTGCATACCAGTCAAAGAATCCCATGCAAAAGCCCTGGCGGTTATAGCCCCTGCTGGTATTGGTATAGAAGTTGTTACTGTTTGTTTGCTTCCGCCTGTTTCCGCCACATTTGTAAAGACCAATTTCCCGCTTCCAGAATCCTGCGTCAGCCCAACCAAATGGCCTTGGCTATCATACAGTGCTACCATAAGCCGGATTGGTTGTTCCATGTCGGCATATGCCGTTTTTTCATAGGTTGCTGTTACGGTTGCACCCTCTTTTGTGATCGTCAATTTATGCGATGTCGCATCCATTACTTGATCCAGGCTGGCCTGAAGCTCTGCAACAATCGCATCTGCGTCTGCCTGGCTAAAGATTTTAATCACATCCGACGCAACACCGGCCGCTGTTGTTTCCTTGCCATTGTACAAACTGTATGCCTCTGCAATTGCTGCTTCTAACCGTTCAGTGTCTTCCTGCGAAGGCGGATCAATCAAACCGGCCTTAATATCGCCAAACAACTGCAACGCCTGATCCAGTAAGTGGCGCAATGCGGTTTTATCTGCCGTTACGGTACGGATATCCATATTGTCCAGATACAGTTCTGTATTTGCATCGCTGCTGCGGAACATTATGCCCCAAAATTCACTGTTGGTGTTATATTAAAAAAGTAGACACAAAAGATAAAAAATGATACAATTATTTACACACCTAATAAGGAGGTATATA
>CALGRC010000119.1 GCA_937959315.1 uncultured Clostridia bacterium
ACCTAATATTTGCCAAAGCGCTGGACCGTGCAGCCAAAGAAACCGGGGTGAATTTTATCGGCGGTTTTTCGGCCCTGGTGCATAAAGGGGAAACAAAAGGCGATACTATTTTGATTGATTCCATCCCGCAGGCGCTTGCCGAAACGTCACTGGTCTGTGCGTCGGTAAATGTGGGTACCACCAAGGCGGGCATTAATATGGATGCAGTGGCCAAAATGGGCCGGGTTATCAAATTGACGGCTGATTTAACAGCGGATACAGATGGCTTTGGATGTGCCAAGCTGGTGGTGTTTTGCAATGCCGTAGAGGACAACCCATTTATGGCGGGCGCTTTTCATGGGGCGGGGGAACCGGACTGTGTGATTAACGTCGGCGTCAGCGGGCCCGGTGTAGTCAAATGCGCACTGGAAAAGGTAAAAGGGGCGGATTTTGGCGTGGTGGCTGAAACGGTGAAAAAAACGGCGTTTAAGATTACCCGTATGGGCCAGCTGGTGGCACAGGAAGCGTCCCGGCGGCTGGGCGTACCGTTTGGGATTGTCGATTTGTCGCTGGCGCCAACGCCGGCGGTTGGCGATAGCGTGGCGTATATTTTGGAGGAAATGGGGCTGGAAAAGTGCGGGACACACGGGACGACAGCGGCGCTGGCCTTGCTCAATGATGCGGTGAAAAAAGGCGGAATTTTTGCCTCTTCTTATGTCGGCGGATTAAGCGGCGCTTTTATTCCAGTCAGTGAAGATGCCGGTATGATTGCCGCGGCAAAGTGCGGCGCATTGGGTTTGGATAAGCTGGAAGCCATGACTTGTGTGTGCTCGGTGGGATTGGATATGATTGTTGTGCCCGGCGATACCAGTGCGCAGACGCTTTCTGCTATCATTGCCGATGAGGCGGCAATCGGGATGATAAATAATAAAACCACAGCCGTGCGGCTGATCCCTGCACCCGGGAAAAAGGTGGGAGACACCGTGGAATTTGGGGGCCTTTTGGGTACCGGCCCGGTCATGGCGGTCCATCCATACAGCAGCGCCGCATTTATTGCGCGCGGCGGGCGGATTCCAGCGCCGGTGCACAGCCTGCGAAACTGATATGTGGGAGATGGCGTTTAATGAGTAATATTATCATAGAAAAAATCATTGATATTGAGCGGCGGGCACAGCGGATTATGGATGAAGCTAAAGGGCAGAAGGAAGGCCTGGACGCTTATTTGGAAAACGAAGAAAAACGGATTTCCCGCGAGTATGCTGTGCGTGCAGAGCGAAAAGTGGAACAGATACAGCATTTGGAAGAGGAAAATGCCAGGCAGCGGTTGGAACAGATAAAGCAGCAGACGGAACAGCAGAAGGCGCAGTTGTTATCCATCTATAAAAAAAATCATGAGGTTTGGCTGAGCGAGCTTTATACACGCATAACCGGGCAGGCGGTGAAAAATGATTGATTCGTTGATAAAGTACAGTGCTATCGCAGCAAAAATCAAAAGTATGGTAGGGAAAATGTTATCTGCTCCCGATTATGAGGAACTCATGCGCAAGCGCTCGGTAGGCGAGGTGGCGGCTTATTTGAAAGGCCGTGCAGAGTATCATGATATCTTGCGGGATGTGAATGAAACGGCCATCCACCGCGATGAGCTGGAATTATTCTTGCGTACATCGCTGATTGCGGATTTTGCAAAGCTCTACCGCTTTGCGCATGCGGATGTCCGGCAATTTTTAAAATTGTTTTTTGTCAACTTCGAAATCAATGTACTCAAGCAGATGGTTCGTTCTGTCAATACTGGCCAAGCTTTTTCCAGCCGTTTGAGCGCCTTTTTGCAGCAGCATGTCAGTTTTGACGTACAGGCGTTGTCCCGGGCGGATAGTATCCCGGCCCTGGTGGATGCTTTGCAGCACAGCCGGTATGGCATGGCGCTGGGCAATCTTGTCAAAAGCCGGGAAACAGTGACCATTTTTGATTTTGAAATGACGCTGGATATTTTGAATTATAAGCTGCTTGCAGACGGGATTCAAAAGCAGCTCAAAGGCACGGAACAGAAGCACATGTTAACGTTGGTGGGCAGTGAAGCGGATATGATGAATCTAATGTGGATATACCGCTGTAAGGTCAACTTAAAATTGCCGCCTGAGCTGGTCTATAGCTACATTATCCCCATCTATTACCATATCCGGCAAGGGGATATTTTGAAAATGGCCAATGCCCAATCGCCGGATGAGCTGTTTGGCTTATTGCGTCAAACCCGCTATGCGGCGCTTTTTGCAGGCGGCGATTTTGAGACACAGTATTTGCAGTATTTTCAAACCTTATGTACAAGGATGCTGCGCGGCAATCCTTACAGCATAGCGGGGATTCAATGCTATATGTGGCTGAAAGAAATTGAATTCCGCAACATCATTTCGATTATTGAAAGTATCCGGTACGGGCTGGAGCCGGATGAAATCAAATCCTATTTAATTGTGTCGTGAATGGGAGGCGGCTGATTTGGCAATTCAAAAAATGAGTATGGTCAATATCGTCGGACCGCTGGACGAGTATGACGAAATAATTGCAAACTATATTTTGGGCAAAAATTTGCATGTGGAACACACACTGAATGTACTGGATAATTCCAAAGATCTGCGGCCATTTGATGCCCCTAATCCGTATACCGAAGCATATAAAAAGCTTGGCGAACTGGTGCTGGAATATGGGCTCAACCCGGCGGAGGGCACGGATGCGGCATTTAGCCAGGAGGCGGTTCTGGCGTTGGTGGACAAGTTAGGCCATATGCGCGAAACGTTTGAACAGGAAATGGCTAACTACCGGCAGCAGCAAGCGGAAAATGATGAGATTATCAAACAATTGGAACCGCTTTTGGATATGGACGTAGATTTGAGTGTGCTGTTCGGATTTGAATTTATCCGCATCCGGTTTGGCAAAATGCCGCGGGACAGCTTTAAAAAGCTGGTAACTTACCTAGATGATATGGAAGCGTTTTTTATTTCGGGTTTGGAAGACCGCGACTATATCTGGGGCGTTTATTTTGTGCCGGAACCTTATCGTGAAAAAGTGGACCGTGTATTTGCATCGCTGTATTTTGAACGGATTATCATATCCGACCGGGCCAAGGGTACGCCGCGGGAAGCGCAAAAGCAGCTGATGCATGATAATTTTGAGCTGCAAAATCAAATGAATAAGGCGGAAGCTGCCTACCGCGATTACATTACCGGGCATGCGGATGAAATTTCATGCTTTTATCAAAAGCTGAGTAAGCTTTATCAAGCTTTTGAATTGCGGCGGTACGGGGCGCACACCAAACGTTCCTTTTATTTGGTTGGCTGGGCAGATGAGCAAACCATATCCCAGCTGCAGCAGGAATTGCAGCAAGTGCCGGAGGTGGCGTTGATTGAAGAAAATGCGCAGGAAGCGTCGCATCACGTATCGCCGCCCACCAAGCTGCATAACAATCCGCTGTTCCGGCCATTTGAATTTTTTGTAAAAATGTATGGGCTGCCATCTTACAATGAGGTTGACCCTACGCCCATCGTTGCCATTACCTATGTGCTGATGTTTGGTATTATGTTTGGCGATGTGGGGCAAGGGTTGGTGCTGGCCGCCGGCGGTTTTTTGCTGTATAAGCTGAAAAAAATGGATTTGGCAGCGATCATTGGTTATGCGGGTATCAGTTCTGCATTTTTCGGTTTTTGCTATGGTTCAGTGTTTGGGTTCGAGGAGGTACTGCACCCGTGGCTGCTCCGCCCGATGGAAAATATCATGACGGTGCTCATTGCAGCGGTGGCGTTAGGGACGGTCATCATTACGCTGTCTATGGGGCTGAATATTGCCGTTGCATTAAAAAACCGGGATTATGGGCGCGCATGTTTCAGCCAAAACGGTTTGGCAGGACTGGTATTTTATTGGGCGGTCATTGCCGGCGTTATCTTGATGGTGGTTAAGGGGATTACGGTTTTTTCGGTGGCATACAATTTGATTTTTATTGGATTGCCGCTGTTGCTGGTATTTTTGCGCGAGCCGCTTTCCCGTGCCATTGCGCATAAGCGGAAGCTGATTACAGGCGGAAAAGGCGAATTTTTCCTGGAAAGCTTCTTTGAACTGTTTGAAATTTTACTCAGCTTTGTCACCAATACCATTTCGTTTGTCCGTGTTGGGGCATTTGCATTAAATCATGTTGGCATGATGGGCGTGGTATTTATTTTTTCAGAAATGGCGTCAGGCGCTGCGAGCTGGGCGGTAATTGTGATTGGGAACTTGGTCGTCATGGGCTTGGAAGGTTTGATTGTGGGAATCCAGGTACTGCGGCTGGAATATTATGAGATTTTTTCCCGTTTTTATAGTGGCGAAGGTAAGGAATTCCGTCCAATAAAGGACCGGGTCTGACAAATTAAGAGGAGGAATGAGACATGGTAACAATTGTGAGTGTTTTGCTGGCATTGAGTATTTTGGTTCCGTTTGGCGTGTACTTTCTGGGGGAAAAGAACCGGCGGCGCGGAAAGATGGTGTTGGGGTCTAATCTTTTTTCATTTTTTTCTGTATTGATTGTCGCAACCATTTGCCTGTTTGGTTCTGTTTCGGTTGGGGCGGCAAGCGAGGCTGGTTCTGCTGGGAATGTGGAAGGTATGGCGTATCTTGCGGCGGCGCTGGTGACGGGGCTTGCTACCATTGGGGCGGGCATTGCGGTGGCTGCGGCGTCCTCGGCAGCGCTGGGGGCAATCAGCGAAGACCCCAAGGTGATGGGGAAAGCGTTGATTTTTGTTGCTTTGGCCGAAGGTATTGCGCTGTATGGGCTGTTGGTTTCATTTACGATTTTGGGGAAATTTTAAAAAGGCGGCTGGCGGTATGAAGCTATTTTTAATCAGCGATAATGTGGATACCCAAACCGGTTTGCGGCTATCCGGTATAGATGGGGTTGTGGTTCATCAAATGGATGAACTCAAGGCGGCGTTGGAATCGGTTGTGGCAGATAAGGAGATCGGCATTCTGCTTATCACCGAAAAGCTGGCCAGGTTGTTCCCCGATTTTGTAAAAGAAATCAAACTGACATATGAAAAACCGTTGATTGTGGAAATTCCAGACCGGCACGGCACAGGGCGGTCAAAAGATTTTATTACATCGTATGTAACAGAAGCGATTGGATTGAAACTATAATGCGGGAATGCGTTGAATTTTGGTTATTTTTTATAATTATGTCGTTGGGTATTATTGAGATTGGTTGTATTATTAATGAAAAATTTGATAAATTTACCGAAGTTACACTCAAAACAGCGGCGCGCCGCCGTGACCAACTGGTAAGCGAGGTACAGGCTGTGAAACAGCAAAAACTCGGGGAGCTGGAAAATACGTATTTAGAAAAAGCGTATAAAACTATCCAGCGCGGTGTGACAAATGCACAAAAAGCGGCTGCGGAGCATATATCGCTTGTTATGGCAGACAGCCGCCGTGAGGTGCTTCAATACCGTGAGGATCTCATTGAAAGGCTGTTTTCCGATTTAGAGCAAAAATTGGCGGCTTTTAAGGAAAGCGAGGCATATTCTGCATTTTTAGAGAAAATGGTGACGGATGGCATAACTGCTGTTGGCGGCGGGGAAGTACAGGTGGTGCTGGATGTATCGGACAAGGGTTCTGCCGCGCAGCTTAGAAGCAAATTTGGTATAGAACCTACCTACCAGCCTGGGCTGCTGGGCGGCGCCATTGTGATAAGTGATGTACACAAAAAAATTTGTCATCATACCCTGCGTGCCAGGATTGACGAGGCGCGGGAAGAATTTTTAGAATGGAGCGGGTTTTCCATTTATCAGGGGACGGGGGATGCGGTTTGAACGGGACAATTTATGCTATCAATGGGCCGGTTGTGAAGGTGCGCGGTACTGACACCTTGCGGATGCATGAGATGGTGCGGGTAGGGGAAGAACAGCTTACCGGCGAGGTGATTGGTGTAGACCCTGACAGCGTTATAGTACAGGTGTATGAGGAAACGACATCGCTTGGGCTAGGCGAACCGGTGGAAGGGACGGGCGCCCCGCTTTCAGTGACGCTGGGGCCTGGCATTTTGGGTTCCATTTTTGACGGGATTGAACGCCCGCTGCTGGAACTGGAAAAGGCGACGGGGGCGTTTATCAGCCGCGGGGTACGGGTAGAGCCGTTGGATACCCGGCGCAAGTGGCAGGTGGAACTGCTGGTAAAACCGGGCGATAGGGTGTCGGGCGGGGATATCCTTGCACAGACGCAGGAAACGCCGTCCGTTTTACACAAAGTTATGGTGCCGCCGGGGCTGTCTGGCACGGTTACATTTTGTACGACGGACGGGCCATATACCATTGATGACGTGTTGGTGCGGATACAGCCGGCAGACGGGCAGGAACAGGAGGTCAAGCTGTGTCAGAAATGGCCGGTGCGTACACCGCGGCCTATTATGAAGCGGCAGGCGCTCAAAGTGCCGCTCATTACCGGCCAGCGGGTGATAGATACCTTTTTCCCCATTGCAAAGGGCGGTACGGCGGCGATCCCGGGCGGGTTCGGCACGGGCAAGACCATGAGCCAGCACCAGCTGGCCAAGTGGTCGGATGCGGATATCATTGTATACATTGGCTGCGGCGAGCGGGGCAATGAAATGACGCAGGTTTTAGAAGATTTTTCAAAATTGGTGGACCCCCGTACGGGAAAATCGCTCATGGACCGTACGGTGCTGATTGCAAATACCTCCAATATGCCGGTGGCGGCACGCGAAGCATGTATTTATACCGGTATTACACTGGCGGAATACTACCGCGATATGGGGTATCATGTCGCCATTATGGCAGATTCTACTTCGCGCTGGGCAGAGGCGCTGCGTGAAATTTCCGGCCGGCTGGAGGAAATGCCGGCGGAAGAAGGGTTCCCGGCTTATCTGCCCAGCCGCCTGTCCTCTTTTTATGAGCGCGCGGGGTTGGTGGAAAATTTAAACGGTACCAGCGGCAGCGTAACCATTATTGGGGCGGTATCGCCGCAAGGGGGCGATTTTTCCGAGCCGGTTACACAAAATACCAAACGGTTTATCCGCTGCTTTTGGGCGCTGGATAAATCATTGGCTTATCAGCGGCATTATCCGGCCATCAACTGGACCCAGAGCTACAGCGAATATCTCGGCGACCTCGCCGCCTGGTATACCCAAAACGTCGGGGACGATTTTCTCGCCTGCCGCAGCCAGATCGCCCAGCTCCTTCAGGAGGAGAGCAGCTTGATGGAGATCGTCAAGCTCATCGGCGCCGATGTCCTTCCCGACGACCAGAAGCTGGTCATCGAAATCGCGCGGGTCATCCGGGTCGGATTCCTCCAGCAGAACGCCTATCACAAGGACGACACCTATGTCCCCCTGTCGAAACAGTTGGGGATGATGAAGGTTATGCTGTATCTCTACCAGTCCTCCAGGGCCCTCGTGGCCGCGCAGGTGCCCCTTTCCACAATCCTGGCGACCGGTCTGTTCGACAAGGCGGCCCGGATCAAGTACGATGTCCCGAACGATCAGCCGGAGCTCCTCGACGCCTACACTGCGGATATCGACCGGACCTTCGCGGACCTGCGCGCCTCCCGGCCGGCGTAATGTTCGCCCCGCACTTCCACTCGAAAGGATGAAGCCTATGATCATCGATTATATCGGCGTCAAGGAGATCAACGGGTCCCTGATTACCCTCGACGGTATCCGGGACGCCACCTTTGAAGAAACGGTCCTCATCCGTCTGGAAAATGGCACCGAACGCTCCGGCCGTATCGTGCAGATGGAGGGCGACCGGGTGGTCATCCAGGTGTTCGAGGGGACCAACGGCCTCTCCCTGTCCAATACCCGTCATCATCCGCTCCGCAGGCGTAGAGC
>CALGRC010000120.1 GCA_937959315.1 uncultured Clostridia bacterium
AATCAACAAGGAGATATTTAAACAGGCAGGGCTTGTCAATGATGACGGGACGGTGCAAATCCCGGAAACGCTGGATGAAATGGCGGAATTTGCAACAATCATAAAGGAGAAAACCGGCAAAGCGGGGTTTGCCCTGCCGACCACGGACAACTGCGGCGGCTGGCACTTTTTAAATATCGCATGGGATTTTGGGACAGAGTTTATGGTAAAAAATGATGATGGTACATACCGTGCGACATTTGATTCTGCAGAGACGCAGAATGCGCTTCAATATGTCAAGGACTTAAAATGGGAATACAATGCGTTGCCGGAGAATGCGGTGATCGACAATGCGGAATTGCGGAAAATATTTGCAACCAATCAGGCGGGTATGATATTTTTGGCGCCGTCATCGTTCAGCGAGCTGGTATCACAGTATGGGATGCCGATTGACAATATAGCGGTTGCCTCGATGCCGGAAGGGCCTATGGGCCGCTATTCCCAAACTGGCGGGAATGTCTGGATGTTTTCCAAAAATTGTACGCCGGAGTCAGTAAAAGCAGGGCTGAAATGGATGGAGTTTTTGGGTATGGGGCCCACCATCTCCGATACGCAGCTGCAGACACTGGAAGAAACCTATAAAACCAACCGGGATGAAGGCCGATTGGTTTTGGGCAGGGATGTGTTTAATACCTGGGAAAACCAGGAAACGATAGAAAAGAAAACACAGGTTGCAAGCAAATACTGCAATGTTGATATGAAAGATTACGAACATTATTTTGCGTTTGAAGGTGTGCAGTTAAAACCGGAGGAACCCATGTGCTGCCAGGAATTGTATGCTGTATTGGATAAGTGCATCCAGGAAGTAATCACAAATAAAAATGCGGATGTCGTTTCTTTGATTCAGGAGGCCAATAATGATTTTCAGGTGAACCACCTTGACAAAGCGCAATGAGACGCCATTTGCAGATTGGAAGGATGAAGTGCATGACAACACTCAGACATAAAAAGATAGGGCCGTTTATCAACCGGAATTTATCGGGATGGCTGTTGATGCTGTTTCCGGTTGCTGCTTTTTTTATCGTTGTCTGGCGGCCGATTATCATCGGGATTTCGTATTCGTTTTTTCATATGACGGGGTTTACAATTGACGGGTTTGCAGGCTTGCGTAACTACCAGGATGTACTGACAGATACCAATTTTTTGAGCACGCTGAAAAACACGGTGGGATATGTAGGCTGGTCCCTGATTATTGGATTGCCGCTGCCTTTTATAGCAGCGGTAATCCTCAATGAAATGGTCCATGGGAAGACGTTCTTTAAATTCGCAACATATTTACCTGTTGTTGTCCCAAGTGTAGCGGTTTCACTGATTTGGAAAACAATTTATATGGATGGCAGCGGCGGGCTTTTAAACATGCTGCTGCAGTGGGCAGGGGCTGCCCCCGTGCAGTGGCTCAGTAACCCTGACATTGTTATCCTGCTTATCGTCATTTCGATGACATGGCAGGGGTTTGGGGGTACGCTGATTATATACTTGGCAACGCTGCAAAGCGTAAATCAGGATTTATATGAAGCGGCACGGATAGATGGAGCCGGTTTTTTCAGAAGGATACGCTGCGTGCTGATGCCCCATATGTGGCCGCTTATATTGCTTATGACCATACGGCAGATCATTGCTGTTTTTCAGGTGGTAGAACAGCCGATGGTGATGACTGGCGGCGGCCCTAATGGGGCGTCCATGTCATTAGGCCTTACCAATTATTACTATGCGTTTAAATTTGGGCAGTTTTCAAAATCCATGGCTTTAGGGGTTATCATGTTTTTGATGATGCTGATTTTTACAGTAATCTATTTCAAATTAGACAGGAAATTTGCAGAATAGGGGATATATATGAAAGCGCTGGATAATAAAACGAATGGACTGTTGAATTTTTCTGATTTTAGCAAATGGAGATATAAAGCCCTTTACCTGGCAATGTTTCTGTTTATATTGCTGATATCGCTGTGCGCGTTGCTGCCGATTGTCTGGGTGTTTTTATCTGGATTTAAAAGTACGGAGGAAATGTATCGGATACCTCCAACACTATTCCCGTCAAAAATTGAATTTTCTGCCGTTGTAAATGTCTGGGATCGGATTAATTTTGGTTCGGCGTATTTAAACTCGTTGTGTTTGATTTTAGGGTGCCTGACATTTGATATCTGTTTTAACGGGATGCTGGGATATGTGCTTTCGAGGGTGAAGCCGAGCGGGAGCGGGGTTATCGATACACTGGTTTTCTGGTCCATGTTATTGCCGGGAATCAGTATGGTGCAGCTGTATATGACATTTGTAGATATGCCGGTTTTTCATATCAATCTTTCGGGGAATTATTTTCCTCTTTGGCTCATGGCAGGATGTAATGCGTTTAACGTATTGCTGTTCCGCAGCTTTTTCAATGGGATCCCGATGTCTTATATGGAAGCGGCCTGGATGGACGGCGCATCAAACCTGAGAATATTTTTCAGTATCATTTTGCCGCTGTCTGTACCCATTATAGCGGTTGTGACCATATTTTCAGTGACAACCACGTGGAGTAATTTTATGTGGCCGTACCTGCTTTTGGGTTCGACACCGTATGAGCCGGTATCTGTTAAGCTTTACCAGTTAAGTTCGTCTGGAAAGCTGCAGGATAACGAGCTGATGCTCGCTACGATGTTTTCCATTATACCGCCGGTTATTTTCTATAGCTTTTTTTCCAAAAAAATCATGGGTGGTTTGAACATGAGCGGGATTAAAGGGTGATGAAAAACCATGCGGGTCATGTTTAAAGAGGACTGGATGCATTTTTTGTGGACGCGGTATGAGGGCGGGATTCGGATAACCGAGGAGGTGGCGAGGGAATTTATACACCAATACCGGGATACAGATGTCACGGATTTTGTGATGAATGTCAACGGGACGGTTGCGTCGTTTGATTCGGGTGTATATGAGAGTTTTTGCGACAAATATGTAAAGACGCAGGAAAACGGCATGCCTGTTTGTTACCGGGAAACCTTTGCGGCGGCTGCCTACGATGCGTACAAGGTGCAGGGGCTGGACATTTACAAAATATGGATAGCGGCGCTGCGGGAAATCCATATCCGGCCGTGGGCCAGTATCCAGGTCAACGATTGCCATTATAATGGCTACCCGACGCATTTGGTAAAAAGCGAATTTGTAGAACAGCATCCGGCGCTGTGGCGCGTAACAGGGAAAGCGGCGGACGGGTATTTTGACAAGTGTTTTAATTTCCTTCTGCCGCAAGTCAGGAACCGGGTGCTGGAGTTTATCAAAGAGGTTTTGATAAGATATGATGTGGATGGCCTGGAGCTGGATTTTACCAGGGAGATGCTGTGTTTCCCTGTGGGCATGGAGGCACAGGGAAGGGCTGTCATGAATGGGTTTGTGCGGGAAATTGCAGATTTGGTGGATGGTTTTGCGAAGGAGCGGCAGCATGCCATCCGGCTGTCAGCGTTGGTGGCGGAATCGCCCAGCGTCAATTACCAGATGGGGCTGGATGTGTATCGCTGGATACGGGAAGGGATATTTGACGCGGTTGTGCCGATTGTCAGGTGGGAGACCATTTATTATGAAATGCCGGTAGAGGAATGGAAAATGCTTGCCTGCGGGACACAGGTAGCCATCGGCGCCGGGCAGCAGCTTTTGGTGCAGCCATACCGGGGGTACCGGCACCGGATCAGCACGCCGGAAATGGCGTTTGGCCAGGCGTATGCCAATTTGGCAAAAGGGGCGGATTTCCTGTATTTGTATAACTATATGGACATGCGGGAACCGGGGCTTGCCGAGGTATCGCATTCGCACGATATCCGGAACCGGGAACAGATGGCACGTGTGCTGTGCAGCATCGGGACGGCGGATAAACTGAAAAAACAGGAGAGATGGTATATATTGACGTATTCGGATACGGCCTGTTATTGGGATAATGTCCATTGC
Organism: uncultured Clostridia bacterium; assembly: GCA_937959315.1. GTDB lineage: Bacteria > Bacillota > Clostridia > UMGS1810 > UMGS1810 > CALGRC01. The sequence goes on from CALGRC010000120.1 coordinate 3,955, forward strand.
AGGCTGCCCATTGTATTTTCCTCTGACGGGCAGAGCGAATATATCAAAATCTCGACGGGGCAAATCGTGGGAGAGGAACAGGCGTTCCTGGCGTTGGGTATCCGATGTGCGGGGCATATGGGGCCGGAGGATATGGCCGTGTACTGTAATGGGACAAACATAACCTGCGACGGGGAATATGATTTTATGGAGGAACTCAATGAGACAGGGGTGGTGCATTACAAATTCCCGTTTACCGGTGCAGAGGGAAGCCTGTATCAGGTATTTCAGATTTACAGCAGGAAACCGTGTACCATTTGCTATGCGCAGGTGGTGGTAAAAGAGTGGGATGAGGTTTTGGAGCAACATTAGAGCATTTAGAACAAATTAAAATGGTACTGGCCAGGAATGAAATGGTACGGTCGATAGCAGAAAAACAGAATTCATAACTCAATGATATCAACCATATGATATGCGCACACGATGAGCTGCATGTGGCCGATGACGTACATTATACAACGGAGGGGAGCAGGCTGATTGGGCAGATGGTTGGTACATTTTTGACGGCATTGATTGGTGTCAATACCAAAGTAAAAATGTAGGAAAACGCCGAAGAAATTTTGCGTGTTTTTGACGAAAAAATATTAGCTTCC
>CALGRC010000121.1 GCA_937959315.1 uncultured Clostridia bacterium
ATCCACAGCATCTTAAACAGTATATCATAGTTCTTGGAGAGGAACTCTAAAAACTACTACTTTATTATACGAGGAGGTAAACGAGTAAACTTGAAAAAATTTCGGAAAGCAAATCAAACCCGCCCCTTATGAGGAACTGCTGTGCCAGAAGTAATCTGCCCCTCCTAAATTGAGCATCACAAAGCGAAAAATAAAAAGCCTTGAAACCAGCGGGGTTTCAAGACTTTAGAAAGCTGTTATATGGATATTCCATTCCCAGCATAGAATATTTTGCGCCAGCCAACGCATTGTATGGTAATTTTTCCCACGGGGTATCCCCAACAAGAGAAGCAATGGCTTCCAGGTTTTCTTCCGTATCGGTAATCCCGGGAATCAGCGGCGTCCGTACCCGGCAGCATTTTCCGCTCTTTTGTAAAAAAGAAAAATTACGCAAGATCCATGCATTCCCCTGCCCGGTGTACCGCTTGTGCATGCCGGGGTCGGCAAGCTTAATATCGAATAAGATTTCGTCCATCTGCCCTACTGCCCGCAGGAATGTCTCAGGCGGTGCAAAGCCGCAGGTTTCCAGCGTCTTGTGAAAGGGGAGCCGCCGCGCGACGTCAATCAAAAAATCCGCCTGCATCAACGGCTCCCCGCCGGAAAAGGTAACCCCACCGCCGTATGCGGCAAAAAAATCGGCATACCGGTACAGCCGCCTGGCCAGTGCCGCTGCTTCCCATTCAGTTCCCACCTGCGAGATAAGGCCATGCGGGCAGGCGTACAAGCACCGCCCAAACGGCTGGCATTCCGGATGCGTACAGGGCTTTTGGCATATACCGCAATGCCGGCACAGCTGCTGCTTAACCATCATCTGCGGCTGTATGGAAAGCCCTTCCGGATTATGACACCAAATACAGCGCAGCGGGCAGCCCTTCAAAAATACCGTCACACGGGGCCCATCCCCATCGTGTATCGCCAGTTCCTTGATGTCAAATATCATCCCCTTCATACCTGATATTCCTGTCTTGCCATCACGTGGTCCTGATACGGCTTATCCAGTTCCACAAAATAGGCGCTCCAGCCCCAAATGCGCACCACCAACTGGCGGTGCCGTTCAGGATGCCGCTGCGCGTCTTTCATCTGTTCCAAATCCACCGCATTAAGCTGCAGCTGATGCCCGCCGCTGTCAATAAAGTATTTCACCAGCTGGGCAACCTTTCGGATACTGTCCTCCCCCGCAAACATGCTGCCGGAAAATTCCATGGTCAGCGGCCCGCCATTGATGGTTTCGGTAAAATCCGGTTTGGTAAAGCTTTTAACGACCGACAGCGGGCCGTCAATGGCTGCAAACAGGCTGGGCGAAAAATTGGTGCCAAACGGCTCCCCTTTGCGCCGCCCGTCCGGCGAAGCGCCAATTTCATCGGCATGCCACAAATAATACATGGCGCTTCCAGTGCCCGCGCGGTAACAGCCGCCAAGGCAGTTGGTTTTTCCTTTCAGGCTCTCTGCAAACCATTGCAGCAGCAGCGGTGCAAACGCATCTGCCTCCTCATTGTCCTGCCCCATTTTGGGGGTATGGTACCGTAAAATTGCCGCCCATTCCGGCGCATCCTGGAAATCGCTGTCCACCAAACGGATCATCTGATCCGCAGTCAGCTTTTTTTCCTCAAACACATACTGCCGGATTGCCGTCAAACTGTCGCAGGCCGTGGCAATCCCCGTTCCATGGATACCAAAATTATGGTATTTTCCATAGCTTTTGAGCTTACCGCCCATCAGTAAATTCATGCCGGGCGCCGGAACAACATAGAGGCTTTGTATGCCGGTGCACAACCGCTGCGCCTCGTTTTGCACTTCTTCCTTTACCGCTGATAAAAACTGATCAAACGTACTGCACTCTGGCAAAGCCTGATGAAGACAGAGATCGATGACCTTGGGGAAAGAAAGCGCAGCAATATTGGGTACATCTGCGCCAACCTTTGGGATGATAAACTCCCAGCAGGCGGCCACCGCATAGTCAACCGCGTCCTCTTTTGCATATCCAAGCTTCATAAGCCCGGGTATGACCACATCGTCGTTACAATATTGCGGGAATCCCAATCCAGCTTTGGTGAGCCGGCTGCCCTTTTCATAAATCTCCAACGGCGTTTTTTTGCTGACGCGCAGATTGATTTTTGGATCAATCAGCTTTAATTCCCCACAGGCCTCCAAACAAAGCTCCGACAGCAGGTTAAACCCATCCTGCCCGTCCGCCGTCATACCACCCAAAACCATACTCTGCCCATTGTCGCCCTGCTGTACGCCGGGGTATAAATCGCTGTCCTTGTTAAACGACAAGAAAAAGTCTTCCAGAAGCTCCAATGCCGCCGCCCGGTCCAACTGTCCCGATTCCAAATCCTGCTGCAAATACGGCCACATATACTGGTCAAACCGCCCGCACGTCACGTGATAATTTCCCTCCAGCCAAAGGGCAAAGTGCAAAATACGGAAGGATTGCAGCGCCTCGCGGAAGCTGGCGGCTCCGTATGCCGGGACCCGCTCCAGCACTGCTGCAATATCCGGCCTTCCCGCCTGCACAGCCGCCGCCCGGTACCGGCTAACCAACCCCAACAGCGCGTCAATAAACCGGCGGCCGCTTTCATCCGCTGTTTCATACTGCGCCAAAAGGCCCTGCCGTATCACACGTTCATAATCCGGGGACAGATTGGAAGGGTAACCCAACTCATGGACATAATGTGCCTGCTTAATATCATCCCACTCCGCCTCTGTAAAAACATCCGGCAAATGGGTGAGCGTCCGCACAAAGCAAATGTCCTCCCCGGGCAAAAATACAGGCGTCTCCTGCTGGCAGGCCTGTTCAAAACGCATAATCATCCGTTCTTCCGCCGGCAAACCAGACGGAATCTGTATATTGCTTTCCCGCCGGTATGCATGATGCTTTTTATCCAGAATATAACGCCGCAACTCTGTCTTCATCCCAATCCCTCCTTATGTGACAATATGCATCTGGCCATCGCGCACAACTGCATAGGGGCCATCCTCTTCCAGTTGAACGCCGGCAGGACCCCATCCCTTTACCGTACCAACGGAAATATATTTATCAATCCGGCCCAGCACGCCGCTGCCATCCTTGAGCGGTAAAATATTATACAGCCGGAAATCATCGCGGTTTTGCAGCATAATATCCAGTTTGTCATCATAGTCCACTACCCAAAACTGGCCGGAAAAATATTCATACACCGCAAATTGTTCCCCTGCCAGCCCCGGAATATCAGACGGCGACACCGTGCCGCAAACCGGCGACTGCCCGTCTCCCAGATGGAACGCGGCTAGCACGCCCCCCTGTCTGCACACCGTCTGCAATTTAAAAATCCGGCCGTTGTTCGTCGGATCGGACACCAGGCAGTCGCAGGACGGCATCGCGGGACGGTCACAGCGGATAATCCGGCCATCCCGATACATGAGCGGATCCAAAACCGATTTTTTGGTCCGCCCAATCTGATCACTGATGTAGACAGGCCCGCCGCTCATGGCCCGCAGTACGCTGTTTTTCACCGCTTGGGAGTCATCCGTCCACCACATATCCCAATCACACCACAGAAACTGCCCCTGCACCATGGAATTATAGGCACACTGCAATACATGCTGCGTAAACCATGCCCGGTTTTCCGGCTGGAAATCATCGCTGCACCGGCATATGGCGGAATACGGACGGTTCCACATGTTTTCGCCTGCCATGCCCATGCAGTTAATCAGCCGTCCGTCAAAATGCGCCCGCACCGAATCCTCTATCGCCCGGTGCTGGTCGCGCGCCAGCCTGCCGATGGATTCCCGACCCTTGTAAAACCCCTTCAGAAAGCTCTGCGCGTCTATTTTCACAAAATCGGCGCCGCACTGTTCCAGATATGTATGGAACACATCATAATACGCAAACGCTTTGCCGTATTCCCAGCTGTGAACCAGCCGACCGTCGCCGGTTTTTATCAGCAGTTCTGAATATTTCCGTGCAATTTCCCCCTCTGGATCTATGCCGCGCCAATACCCAGTTGTGGGATGCCACATGCCAATATGCGGGATGGTTTGTTTCATTTCACTGATACAATGCCCCAGTCCCTGCGGGAACCGGTCGCTGTCTGCCTGAAAATCATACAGCATGCTTTTATGCATTCCCAAAAACATCTCTGGCCCGCGTTTGTCCTGTAACTCTTTTAGCTGGCGCGATTCCGCCCACATGTCATCGATGATCGCCCACTTTACCGGGATGCCCTTTTGGGCAAACTCGCTGCATTTTTCCAGTAGGCCGTCCTCGTTTACCCGTATCTGCATAGCGTCCCAGCTGCACCATCCCAAATATGCAAACAGTTCCGGGTATTCCCGCTGCCCCCGCAGCCGGGTGCTGCCGCCAAGCAAAGAGACCGCATAGGCCGCCAGGCGCTCCAACAGTGAAAACGGGTCCGGCCCCTCCGCCCACACAAAAGCCAATGCCTGGCAGGTATTTTTCCCGTATACCCAGCTGTATACTTCTGCCAGCAGCGCCCGTTTCCCGCCACGCAGAGTACACTTGTAATCCTCCGAAACAACTGGCAGAATGACGCCGAACGTGCCGTCTGCCTTTTGATAGAGCAGCGCTTGCGTTTCCGGCGGAACTTCCTCCGGCGCCTTGCAAAAATAGGGCTTGCACCAGTATTCTAAATGCCGGTAATTTGCCATGATACCATAAAGCTCCCCCAGCCCGGTGATTTCAATCTGCGCAGCGCAGTCCATGTCCAGATAGACAAAATCCCCATAGGGGAATGCTTCTTCCGGCAAAACAACATCCGCATATACCGCATGCAGCCCATCCTGCTCTTTTTGCAATAGCTTTGCATAAGCACCAGTTGAAGTCCCATCCTGCAATTTAGCTGTGATATGAAATTCCATACCCCATCCTCCTCCTGCTCTCAGGTATCCTTCAGCCATCCCTCAGTATAGGGAGGGATACCTGTACCGTCGTACCGCGGCCGGGTACGCTGTCAATGGAAACGCCATACGGCACACCAAAGGTCAAACGCACCCGCTGGCAGACATTGGCCAGCCCGATGTGCCGCCCTTCCATAATATCGCTGCTGTTCATCTTTTGCCGGATGGATTCCAGTTCCGCCGCCGCAATCCCTTTCCCGTTGTCCGCAACCTCCAGCAACAACTGCCCGTCTTTTTGATAAATGCGGATGGTGATTTGACACAACGCCCCATCCTCCGGATCCTGGCTGTCAAACCCATGTTCGATGGCATTTTCCAAAATGGGCTGCAATACCAGCTTGAGCGTACGGCAATGCCTGGCCTCCGGCTGCACCTGCCACACAATGGTATGCATCCCGCCGTATTTGAGCTCCTGTATTTCCAGATATTTTTTGGCATGCGCAATTTCAAGATCCAATGGGATGATATTGTCCCTGGTATCAAACGTGATGCGCAGCAATTCCCCCAGCCGGAGCACCAGCTGTACAGCTTCGTTATCCTCCCGTACCTCTGCTGCGATACAGGCGGCAATCGCCTGCAAGGTATTGAAAATAAAATGCGGCGCGATTTGCGTCTGCAGCGCTACATTGGTGGCCTTTTCCAACAATTTCCGCCGCTCGGCCAATTCCTGTTCCGCCAGCCTTTGCTTTTGAAACAAATTGAGGATGTTTTCTGAAATAAAAGAGATTTCGTTGGCTTGACGCAACCCTGCTTCCGGCTTTGCCGGATAAAACAGGCTGCTGACATTGGCAATGGAACGGTAAAGCCGCAGCGTTACAAAAAAAGACAATATGCCGGCCATGAACAGGATAATTAAGCTTGCCCCCACAAAAAACGCCCGCAGCTCAGCCATGGTCTGCTCCAGTGCTGGCGGGAGCTCCGCCCGCATGGTATACACCAAATCGTCATAAATAGAAAGCGAAGCGACAACCGCACCTGAACCGTCTGCCTTTGAAAAATTACCGCCCAGCTCCTGCAGCCTGTTATACGACAATCCCTCTGGATAAAAGGCCTCCAGCTTTTTCCCAATCAATGCCGCTTCAGAAGAAAACAGGATGGTATCGTTTTTATCTGAAATAGCAAGCTGTTTGACATATTCGCCGCTTTGGACGCTTTCCCATATCCAGTTGGCGTCAATCTGGACTGTCAAAAGCCCATCTCCCTGCAAATACCGGCAAATAAAAATATCCTGGTTATTCCCGGCCGGAAGTACAAAATAGCGCTCCCCAGTCTGGCGGTAATGCTGCATCCATGGCGTCTGCTCAAAATTATGCAGACTGCCGCCTGTTACATTGGACAGCACAAACCCACTGCGGAAGGAACACAGCCATACGCCCCGCACACAATCGCTGTAGCTGACAAGCTCTGTCAAATTATTGATAATCGGCAAGATTTTTGACCGATACTCTTCCCCGTTCAAATATGGCTGGGAAGTGTGCAGGAATACCTGGGCATAGCTGCTGACAGACACATGCGTATAATATCGATATGCCTCGTTTAATGCCCCATCCATGGTGGCGCCGGCTGTTGTCAAAAGTTCGCGTGAAAATGCCGCCATATTTTCCTGTAAGCTTTTCTGATAAGAGGTATACAACACCAAACTGTAAAGGATGATAATGAGCAGTGTCGCGCCGCTGAACATTTTTAAATAGGAAAAAAATACACTGTGCATACGGTATTTTTTAACCAACGACCACACCCGTTTCATCCTATTCATTTTTGTTCGCCCCCCTTGCCGTGTGCGGCACGGTATTCCCCAGGCGCATAGCCAAACGAAGCTTTGAAAATTCGATGAAACGTAGAATAATTGGCATATCCAACCCTTGTGGCAATATCCGAAATCTTCACATTGCTGTCTACCAGCAATTCCCGCGCCTTTTCCATCCGGACAGCAATCATATAATCCACAAATTTTTCATGTGTGATATTTTTAAACAACCTACTGAAGTAATAGACACTCAGTCCCACATAATCGGCAACTTCTTCCTGGCAGATATCCTTCCAGTAGTTTTCCCTGATGTATTGTTCTGCCTGCTCAATGGGGCTGAGCGTCTGCTCTGCGATTCCCACCGCAGGCAGCGCTCCTTCCCCCAATTGCTGGCGGTATGCCTGACGCAATGCGGCAACCGAAACAACCGGCTCTCCAACCCTTATCCGTGCCTCGGCCCTTAAAATCGTTTTGATATCCAAAACGCAGCGGGACAGCGTATCCTGCACATAAGCTTTTAAAGCTGCAACCTCTGCTATCTGAGAAGCCGCCAATACGACAAACTGGTTTTCCGCAATATGCAGCACACTGTAATACACCCCGCTGTCCATACGCGGCACCATATGGCAGAGAGAGTCTTAGAAACCCTCCCGGCCATAAGAAAACCGCGACAGATATGATGCAAAGTGTAAAATTTCAAGGCTGCCCAGCACATAGCTGGCTTGCGTACAATCCAATTGTACGCCTGCATCGGCAAGCTGTTCCCGGACAGCTTCCGGACTGCCGCCGGAAACAAGGTCTAAAAATGCCTGCCGCACCGCCAAATAGGAAAACTCATTGCCGCGTGCAAGCTCCCAATCCTCTTTTATCCGCAGCAGCGTTTCGGAAATGGTGTCCCGGCCCACCGGCTTGATGAGATAATCGGTAACACCATATTTTATCGCCTCCTGCGCATACCGGAATTCGGAATAACCGCTGATGAGCACAACCTTAATATGCGGATGGCAACCATGCAGTTCCTTTGCAAGCTCCAATCCAGAAACAGGGGCCATCCGGATATCGGTAAGCACAACGTCTACCGGATGTTCCCGGATAAACGCAAGCGCCGACTCCCCGCTGCCAAACGACGCGGCCACGGTAAAGCCCAACGATTCCCAATCCACCATTTCCTTTAGCTTTTTTCGAAATAAAAATTCGTCATCAGCGATTACTACCTGATACATGCTTCTTCTCCTTATCTGAAATCCTGAATGATGATAACATGCACAACGTCTCCATAGTTGGATGCAACCAGCAGCTTTGAACATCCGTTGCCCGTGTCGGCATAGGTCCTGACATCCGACAGGCTGCCAATCCGCACCGACACTTCCTTATCCCGCAGCTCTACCACATCCACACGGCAAGTACTGCCGTCAAACCGGATAACATCGGTAACAAACACGCCGACAAACCCATTTTCCACCGCAGCGCCATCCGGGATACCGTTTTCATAATATTGCGGGTAAACCGTCATATCCTGCGTGGTCACGGTAGCGCTCACTTCATCCTTGGATAACGCATAACCCAACATCACACGCTGTTCCCGCATAAACCAGTGCGCCGCCGCATCACTTTGCCCCAGTTGCCCATAAGGGTTCCCATTGCGCAGGGCAACCCCGCCGCCATAGGTTGGGACATTTTCATACATATGGTTTTCGTTGTTTTCCAAATCGATATAATCCGATTTGATATAGTATTTTTCGGTAGCACCTGCCAGATATCCAGGCGACCCGCCCGACGGGTTTTCCATATCGGCGTCATACACCAGATAAATCTGCCCAACCTCGCCGTCGGCATTGGTGGTATACCGGACAATATCCCCCGCCGCCAGCTGATAGGTATTCCCATCTGAAACACCGGGCGGTACCGCATCGAAGGAAACGCCGTCCCCCTCAAACAGCTTCACCTCGCTGCCAGCCTTGTTGGCATACATCAAGTTACGATTTTCGCCCTCGTCGTCTAACGCCTGGGTGATTTTTGTCACTACCGCCAGCTTATCGCTGTTATCCATATACGACGGGGAAGAGGAACCACGGTACACAAGGTACTGCGCTGTTTTAGAGTTTGGCACCGTGGTATACCCGGTCACCCGGTATTGCTGGTTGTCTGTAAAGAAGCCAATGGAAAGCAGCTTAAAATCGTCGTCGGATGCAGCTTTCAAATCAACCGGTACGCTCATCACCTGTGTTGCATCGGTAATGTTTAGCTGCATCCCAAACGTTTTTGACCCGCTTTTGTAGGCCATCATACCCACATTGGTGTCATTGATTTCAAAAATTTTATAGAGGCGGGCAGCTTCAGTGCTTTCTTCTAACGGCAACTGTAATTCTCGTATCTTGTTTTCATTGTTCAGCGAAAAACTGACAAATCCTGTTAACCCCTCCAAATAGCTGTCCTGTGCGTCTCCCTCCAGCCGGTGCGATTCATTGTTGCTATCACTGACCGTCAGCCGCTCTTCTACATCGTAAATTACCATATTCCCAGTATTGGTAAATATTTTCAGCTTCCATCCACCCATAAGGCCGCTTTCCTTTTTAGAAGCGGCGATAAATCCAAATTGCGCTCCAGCAGCCCCTGCACCGGACGCTGCCCAAATGACATGCCCGTCTGGGCTCAGCGATAGACTGACGGCATCCCCCGGTGAAATCTGCAGCGCCTGGCTGGAAGAAAGATATTCCTTGCTAAGCTGATAGGTCATCCCGTCCAGTTCAATTTCCGCTTCCCCATCCTGTGAAATGGCGTCAACTGTCCCCTGCACCGCCGCATCGCACAGCACAATCTCCAGCGCATATTCGCTATCCGCCACCAGCATAGCAGTGTTAGCGCCAAGCATATCCGCCTCTGCACGGCTGCCGTCTGCATTTTGAATGTACAGATATTCATCCGCGCCGTCAGGATCAAACAGGATAGGGGAAGCCGGATTCAATTTATCATAAATACGGCCTTCCTCTGTATCCACATTGCTGGCATATACGGCGCGGTAATTTTTAATCACCACCAACGGCGAAGAATTGCGGAAGACCTTCACCCATCCGGAAGTCATATCCAGCATTTCCGGTGTCAAAGCCGCAGATGCGGAACCGTTGTATATGACAAAAGCGCCCGCCGGGATGGGTTCCCTGCCTAGCCGTCCGCCAGATTCATACCGGATGGTATTGCCGTCAAGACCGGCCAAATCCTCTGCTGCAATCAAAACCGACTCCTCATTTGCCGCAGTCTCTGCATAGACCAGCTCATTCGGACCGCTGTTCTCGTCAAACCGGTAATAGGCTTCTATCATGCTGCCAATCTGGTCGCGCAAGCCCTCATATTCCTCCGGTAAATCCATAACAATATCACCAATCTGGATCTGGCTTTGCTTCAACGCGCTTTTCCCCTGATAGGTAGTTACCCCGTTATCCGTCAATTCTCCGCGCACGATATCCATATGGAGCATTTTGGAAAGCAGCGTTTCATCCGAAGGCACATATTCTGTGTACCCCGTCCCTACAACACTGGCTTCCTGCACCGGGACGTCCAGCGCATTGTACAAAAGCTGCGCCACGCCGCCCCTTGTCATACCATCCTGGCCAGGCAAATCAATCCCCGCTGTAACATGCAGGTCGTTGCCAGCAATCATATATCCCGTAGGATACCCGCCCCTAACCTCTGCATTGGCCCGGTACCCAAGCAGGCAAACCATGGTTTTGACCGCCTCCTGGACCAGCACAGGGCGGTCAGGTTCAAAAAGGCCGGCGCCAGTACCCACCATAATACCATTGGCAAATACCGTCTGGACCGCCTCATATGCCCAATGGGAAGCCGGTACATCCGAAAAGCTGCCTGCTCCGGCTGCCTCCTGCGTTCCTTCATCCCCAGCGGGAATGCCATGAAACTCCTCGTTCCAGATAGCGGTATCGACATGTGTCAGACTGTCCGCCGCCTGTGTACTCCCAAAAAAGCCTGCAATACACTGGGCAAACTCTGCGCGCGTCAAAATATTTTCCGGCTGGAAACTGCCGTCCTCATACCCCTGCATCAGCCCCAAGCCCTTTATGACCCGGACAGCCCTGCTGTCCGCCGCCTGCACAGGGGCAGTATCCTCTGCCGCCTGTACCGGGATCCATAGCAGGCATAATAGCAATATCAGTGAAAGAAATCGGTTCTTCATCATCTGCCTCCTTTACAACAGCGCCAGGACACGGCTGAAAATCACAGCTGCCTCTGCACGGCTGCACGTATCATTGGGACGGAATGCGCCGGTATCGTCTCCCACGACAATCCCCGCCGCGCTTAGCTGCTCCACCGCCTGGGCGGCATATGCTGCCGTGTCCGCCTGGTCGGTAAACGCAACCGGTGTGCCCTCAGGCACCGCAACCTGCATGGCCTCCAGCCCGCGCTGCAGCATGACCATAACATCCTGCCTGCTGATGGGCTCCCCAACGCCAAAGCTTCCGTCCGGCCTGCCTTCGATGATCCCCATTTGTTTTGCCGTAGCCAGATAAGGCGCATACCACGCACCGGCATCCACGTCGTCAAACGATTGGCCGCCCTCCAAAAGTGTAACGCCAGACAACTGCACAAACATCTTGACAAACTGCTCGCGGGTGGTCTGCCCCGCCGGCTGGAACTGCCCGTCACCCACGCCGGCAATGATATTTTTTTCATACAACGTTGCAATCGCATCCGCAGCCCAATCGTAACCTGCCAAATCGCTAAACAATTCTGTCTCTGTTGCAGGCGGCTGGATGATGTCATTATCCACCCGGATAGGCGCCCCGCCGGAAGAACTGCCGCCGGACGAGCCGCTTCCTCTGCCGCCACCGCCGGAACTCCCACTACCGCCGGAACCGCTGCCGCTGTCCTGTACATCTTTAATCGCGCTTGCAAGTGCCGACTCCAACGCTTCCAAATCGCTTTCAAACGTCTCGCCAGCCAACGCGGCGTCCACCTTGTCCTTCTTAGCGTCTGACAACGCAAGATATGCGGATAAATCCAGCCCGGCATAGGCGCCGTTTTCCGTCAAAAGGCCGCGCACATGCCCCCATCCGACCTGCTCGGGATGGGAAATACCCTGAAAAATCACCATTTGCCTAAATGCCTTGTAAAAATCATCCAACGTGCGCAACTGCCGGCCGTATAAGCCACGAATGACCGCAGCTTTGGCTTCCTCCGGTAATTTTTCACTGTAATACCCGTACGCGCCAATCTGTTCCCTCTCGTCTAACGTATCCAACTGTAAAATTTCAGGGTATAAGAAGGTGGTTCCTGAAATAACCAAGGCGGCCTGCCCTGCGTTATATGCCTGCATAAGCGCAAGGCGCTGCACGGTCTGTTGCAAAGCGGCGGCCGTTTCCATACAGGACGGCTGTTCCGCATATTCCTGCTCCAGCAGGCGGGCCAACGCCGTTATGCTGACGGCATCATACAGCGCTGTGTGCAGGGCCAGGATATCATCCGTTTGCTCCAAAGCCTCCGCAACCGACGCCTCACCGTCTAAAGCAGCGCGCAACTGTTCCAGCGCAGCGGCAACGTCTTCCTGGGCAGCTACGTAAATGGTACCTGACGCCTGCGCGCCGTCACAATCCACATAATATTTTAAAGTGCCAGATTGAAAAAATGCACTGTCGGTATTCGGGAGAAAGGGCGGAAAAGAGAAGCTGCCCCCTTCCCCGCTGACCGCCTGGTCTATCTTTTGCAGTACCATCGCGTCAGTCTCCAAATCCGCAACGTCCATCCCTGCGTTAAATACCCGCAGCGCAACCTCTTTACCTGCCTCTCCGCCGGAAAGGCTGCCGGCAATCACAATTTTTCCTGTCTGCATATCCACAGTCGCCTGACTGATTTGAATGCCCGGCTCCGCTGCCTGCACCGGGAAAAGGGTAAACAGAAAAACCATACACACCATCATTGCCAAATGTCTCATTCAAACACACTTCCCTTCGGTAGTTCTTCCACGCCCTTTACCGTCATATAGCCGTCTGCCGGAATATTGCAAATGCTAAACGCCCCCGGCTCATACAACGGGTTGGTGCTATCCAACTCGTCAAACACGGTTTGCCCATCACAGGTCAAAATGATCCGCACCCCTTCTGGGGTATCTACAGCGCCAAATATCACCTGCTGTTCAGTATTTGGCTTGAAAAATGTATTGGGTACAACCTTAATCATTTCCTCGCTGTTGCCGTCCACAAACCGCTGCAACTCCACCTGGTCCGATTTGATAACCACGAAATAGCAATCAGATTTAAGCGCATTGTCATAGGGTAAGGCGTTTGGGAAGGTTTGCCTCAGCCCCATGCCAACCCAGCTAGAACGATTGTCATAGGATAGTGTAAAGCACAATGCTTCATACGGTTCGGGATTGAATTCTGTATTGCCCACCGCCGCTTCAGCGCCGCGCACAGTTAGGGATTGCGCACTAGTTTCCAACGTCCCCTTATCACTCTGCCAGTTAGGGGAAGATGCTAAAATATCCCCTAAATTACGGTACCCGGTATTGCGATAGCCCCGCAACTGGTTAAGTGAATCAGACAACGCCGCAGTCTGGGCGTCTATCTCCGCTTGCGTTGGATGCGCCATTGTATTTAGCTTCCGCGCATCATCTAACGTCTGCTCCAGCAATGGTTTTGCTCCTTCTTGGTATTCCCCGGGATTTTCCCCTACAACAATAGAAGAAAGCATATTGGAGGCAGATTGAAACAGTTCTTCAAATGTGGTTTTATCCACCGGTTCATATTGGTTGGTAGAAAAGCTGTACACGCCGCCGGATGCCAGATATTCTCCCTGGAACTGGCGGCCATTAACCAAGGCCGTCACCTGCCAATAATAGGTAGACTGCCCCGCGTCCAGCCCGGAGACTGTGTTATAGTTATAGCGGACAATATCGTCAAATACAACGTCTGTAAGCGCCTCATCCTTTGCAACAACCAACCGGTACCGGTCTGCACCGGTTGGATTCTCCCACCGGAACAGGTAAGATAGGTTATTGATGTCCCTTGCAGACACTTTGGGCGCAATTTTCCGGAATTCTAACTCCTCCGCCGGCATTATATCCGTGCGGTATTCATCGGTATAAAGCCCAATATCCGACATATCGATTTCCGCTAAACCCGGAAGCTGTTTTAAGATGGCCTCGTCTGCAATGGCATAATCCTGCGCCTGCGGGTCTTTAAAAATATCCCCCGTTTCCAGTTCGATATTATTGATAAACTTTTTGGCAAGCGAATAAAACAGTTCCAGGATATTCGCGTCGCCTGAATGGTAAATTAAATTATCGTATACCGCATTGTTGGCCGGCAGATTCAAATCCGGGTTAAACGCCGGAATCAAAATGGATACTGCCAATCCGCTTCACTTCCCGTCTCAGTCGATCCCTTATTTTTCAGTCAACTGGGTAATTTTTAGATTTATTATATGCTTCACCGCCCGGTTTGGCCTGGATATACCCAGTTGAACCTGGTTCTGCCGCACGCTGGTCGCAGTACATGGACTGCGCGGCATCAATGATGAGATTATCATGTACCTTTAAATCCCGTCCGCCGCCCAGCAATAGGCCGCGGGCAACATTGCGCAGGACATTGTGATGGATACTGGTGCCGCTGAACATATCGTCCATATAGATGGCAACATCATCCAAATAACCACTTTCCGTACCCAGGGCAATCATAGAATAGTCTAAATCATGGATATAATTAAAGGATATTTCATTGCCTCGGCTGCTGTAGTCACGTCCTGCATAAATGGCGCCTGCGTCAATGGTCTCTTTCAGCACATCGTAAATTTCATTGTTGCGGATTTGATGATCGTTCCCTTCAAACCAGATAGCCTGGTGCGGCGAATCGTGCATTAAGTTATGCTCCACCGTGTGCCCGGCGCCCCTAAGGGAAACAGCGCCTGAATAGGTTTTGCGGTTGCCGCTAAATTTGTAAAAATGGTTGTTGACAATCTGGTTGCCGCTGGGACGCAGGGTTATCCGGTCGCCGCCGTCCATTTCCACCGCATAATCGCCAATGTAGAAAAAATCACAGGAACGGATTTCGATTTCATCCCCATCTGCATAAATGCCTTCCGATCCAATGTTTTCAAATGTGCAGCCCAAAAAGGCAATATCCTCACAATCAAAAAGGGATACCGCATTGCCGCGCGTTTTTTCAAATGTGAGCCTTTCAAATGTCACATGGGATAATTTTTCGGCGGTAATCATATCGTCAGTCAGCAGGGAAATATCCAGCCGCATATCGCTGGTAATCGGATACGGCGGATAATAATACAGCATCAGGTTTTGCTGGTCTATGTAATATTCACCCGGCGCGTCAATCTCTTCCATCAAATTAAAAACTGCCCACCGCTTTCCGGATGCGATGCCAAAATTGGTGGTACTGTCCCGCGTAACAATTTGATTTTGCTCGTTGATCCCATCCATATACAACTGTTCATAAGACCAATCCCACATGAAATACCCTTCGATGATTGCATCTTTAGCCTGTTTCCAGCCTGCCGGGCGGTCGCCGCCGTCAAAAATAATAGGAGGTGCATTGGCAACCACGCTATCGTAGGTATATAGCATATTCCCCGACTGGACAACATCTTCAATGACTGCATACCCTTCATTTGGCCACCTTGACATCATCTGTTCTTCATTGTCCAAATAGAGCTTATACGGCCCGCTGGGGATAACATAATTGAAGGTGCTTAACCGTGCAATGGGTTCTATTTTGGTAATCCCCTGTGCTTTTAAATCCAACTGCCCTACCCGGTCGCGTACATTTTCTTGCAGCCTAGCCCGGATTGCCGGATCCGTCACCGGCTGGAACGCCGCAGTATCTATCTGCCTGCTGCCGGTAAACGACACCGTTTGCCCCGGTTCTGCCCGATAAACAATGGATATTTTATCCGTACCCGAGTCATCACGGGTAAATTGCACGCCTTGACTTAACGGATATTCCCCTTCCAAGAAACTGACAATAATTTTCCCTTCTGTCATCCCCCGTTTGTATTCCCTTACACGGCGCCGTGCGCCGTCCAAAGTGGCAAGCGGGTTCCCATAGCTTCCATCACCGCTGTCAGAGCCATCCGGCGAAACATATAGGATTATCTCGCTTTCCTGCGCCATTACTGGGGGAAAAGCCCCCAACAATACAGCCAGGCAAACCAATAGCGCTATTGTTTTTTTCATATCCAGCCTCCTTCACATAGCTGATTTTGCATGGTCACTGCTTCAGCAGCTTCCCCGTGGTTGTTTCCATTTCCACCCCATTACTGCTGATATATATCCTCAAAGTATCTGCCTGCCCTGCGTCCTTTAACCGGAACAGGAAGGTAAACTTCCCATTTTCATCCGTCTGTGTTTGATCTATTTTTTCAAGCCTGTCCAAATCCTCCAGTGCATCTTCCCATACAGTATTCTCCTGCGTTACCCGCAGCAACACCGGCGCCCCCTGGACATTTGGCACCAGCGTTCCAGATATCTGTATGATATCTTTCACTATCCGTATTTCATCCAATACAATCCATTCCCGCTCCGGCAAAATCCACACATCGCTCAGCGGCCGCATCGTCCCATGCGCCCAGGCATACAAGGCAAGCTGCGTATTTGCCCCAGCCTCCTGCGGCACCAAAAGCTCCCGCTCTACTATCACCGTATCCCCTGATACCGTTTGCGTCCAGCTATCTGCACACAGAATAACTCCATTTTCCTGGAATACTGCAAAAAAGTCAATGGAAACTGTATCCATTAAACCCTCTATCGCATACTGCGCCTTTAGCTGTATAGGGTTCCCTTCTTCGCCGTCAAAGGAATCCACCGGGATGCCGTTTGCCGTCACCGACGCCTGCTGCCGCTCCAATACCATACCGCCAGACGGTTCCGGTTCCTGCAAAAGAAGCCCTGCCTGTGCAATTTTATCCGCATACGCCACACTGGAAACATCAACGGTTTCAACCGTCGCTTCTTCCACATTCCCATCACCTGTAAAGGAATATATTTGAAGCGGGTTCCATACAATCCCACTATAGAGCTTCTGATAGCCGGATTCCTCCGCATGCGGCCCAGCAAATGTATTATTGCGCAGCACATTGTTCCTTGGAATCCCGATATCGGTTTCGGCTGTCACCTGACCGCCGGCAAATTTCTGAAACATCGGCAAGAATTCTGCCATAAACGCCGGGTAACGCTCTGTCCATAAACCCGTATATCCCATCTGGCTGATACGGTCAAAACTCCTCTGGGTATTCAAATAGGTTTCCCCACCCGGCGGGGTAATGGAAGATGTATGCGTTCCATTGCGGGTCACACTGGCCCGGCAGTCATACTGCAAGCCTTTATTGCAATTCAAAAATACATTTCCTTCTATTAAATTATCCCATCCGCCGCCAATCAGTGCGGCAGACGGGCTTCCGTCCACCACATTGTCCTTCACCACGGCGCCGCTGGTCATATCATCCAAATAGATGGCATGCCGCCCGCTATCCAACTCGTCAAACGTCCTATCAGAAATATCATGAATATAATTGTTGCATACCTGATTCCCACGATTGGTATAATTGCGGGCGCAGGTATAAATCACGCCGGAGTCAGCTGTTTCCTGCAAAACATCATATACCTCGTTGTTCTGCACTATAATATCATTGCCTTGAAAATAGATACCGCTGTGCGGCGCGTCGTGGATACAGTTGTTCTGTATCACACCGCCGTTCCCATAAAAAACTATCCCGCCCTCTACTGTTTTGTATAACTGGTTGTAGGTATAAATATGGCAGTTTTGTATCACGTTCCCAGACGAAGCCAGGCTCACATTATCCGCCTTCTGCGCGTCTGTTTCCGAAAACCGTACGCCTGCGCCGCCCAGATTGTACATCGTACAGCCGCTCAGTACAATCCCTTTCCCATCCTGAATTTGCAGCCCGTTGGAACCAAGGCTACAAAATGTACAATTTGTAATATCGATCTGTTCCGCATATTGCAAATCCCCGCCATAACGGGATTTTTCAAACTGCAGCCCCTCCAGTGAAAGATGATGCGTACCGGATAACTGCAATACCGGCTGGGTATCAATTGCAAGCTCTATCTGCTCCAAATTCCCGTTATACGGATAATAATACAGGATTTTTGTTTGGGAGTCAAGGTACCACTCCCCCGGCCTATCCAATTCCTCCAGCAGATTCATAGCATAAACCGGGTTGCCCGATCGGATACCAAAATGGGTTTTACTACCAAGCGTCACAGTATTCCCAGAAACAGCCGTAGCTGCTTTCGGCTGATAGGACCAATAATACCCCCAATATCCAGCAAATATCAAATCCTGTGCGTTAGACCATTGGGACAGCCGCGCATCGTCAATGGTAAATTGCGTACTATTGACACAAATCCCCCATGTTCCAACCGGCGTTTCCGTCTGCCCGGTAGAAGGGTCGATACCAGGCTGGACACTGCCTATCCGCAGCCAGCCATCGTTGGGATACCGCGCCAGCTGCTGCTTTTGCCCGCCGTCATACAGCTGATAATAGTCAGCGGGAGCGTCCTGCAAATATGTCAGATCCGGATAAGGCGTATAGGACCCAAGCAGCCCTGTCAAATTGGCCTGGTATACCTGGCCCTTAGCCGCATTTGGGATACGTACATCTTCAGACAGAGTAAATACCGTATCCGGCAGAGCCTGTGTATTAGCAAACCGCACGGTGCCTTCTTCCAATGCGCAATAATGCACTGGGTTTTCCTCCGTACCGCTGTCCTCGCTTCCCAAAGAAAGCGGCGGATAGGTACCG
>CALGRC010000122.1 GCA_937959315.1 uncultured Clostridia bacterium
TCTTTAGGGCTGTTGGAATCTTGTCCCGATGGAATTTTGACAGGCGCTGATTTTGAGTTCAATCAAGGCAAGGTGGCGGATCAGATTGCTCAAACGAGAGGAGCGGCAGACTTTGCCCGTGGTGTAGCTGCCTTTTGCAATGACGATTAAAATATACCATTTTATATGGCTTAACAGTCAAGATTTGCGCACATTTGCGCAGCGGTTTCCATAAATAATGTAAGCTGTGTATCGGATAAGCCGCGTGTGAGACACTCTTCGGTTTGGTACAGGGAGTTTTTAATTTGTTCCCCCAGCCGTACTGCCTTATCTGTGGGGATGAGGCTCTTTAAACGCGCATCGCGGGCTACGCTTTCCCGGAGGATTAAGCCATCCCGCTCCATCAGTTGCAAAATGCCGGTAGCCGTGGAGCGGCTTAAGCCAAACGCATTTTCTACGTCGCGCTGGTATACGGGTCCGTCGGCGTATTTGGCAAGGATATAGTACATGACGCGGCTTTGTACCCCAGTAATTCCCATATTTTGCATATTGGCGTTGATTTGTTTTCTCAATTTGTGAGATAGGATGGTAATCCATACTCCACAGTCCTTTTCCATCCGAGTTTTGCCTCCTTTCCATTTGGATGTCAACGGGCCTTGTTAGATTGTTCGGACACAAACAAATTTTATCGTACAAAGAAAAAAATGTCAATAGCATGATTTCAATTTTTGTGCAAAAAGTTTGGCATTTAGCACAGAAAGCAGATGATTATGTTCATATTTTTTTCAGAAAGGAAATGGCGGTAATGAAAAACATTATGCGGATCAGCGAAAAGGATAGACTGTTCGCCGGGCGGTTTTTACGTTTTGATTTCATATATGCCAAAGAAATATTGATTAAACCAGATTGTTGAAAAAAGAAAAAGACTTGAAACCGAACAGATACGGTTTCTCGTCTTATTCTTTTGGCGCGCCTGGAGGGATTCGAACCCCCGACCTACTGGTTCGTAGCCAGTCACTCTATCCAGCTGAGCTACAGGCGCAGGTATTATAATTATAAATTGTAATCTACCGCACAAATACAGCGTTATCTTCACAACATGGTTTATAGTATAGCACATTATTTTTGAAAAAGCAATATAAAAATAAAAAAAATACAAATTTTTTATGATGGCATATGTGTACCATGGATAGTTATTGGTACAACATTTTTTTATTTTGTATCTATTTATGATTTGTTTTAAAAAAAGCTTGCTTTTTTTTAGGGTATGCAGTATACTTATTATCAGGGATTATTACCTAGTCATAAATTGTCGTATTGTGGCGAGTGATAGGCAAGGAGGGCCGAATATGGCAAGGTGTACAAAACAGGAACGCCAAACTGTGCTGGCACAATTGGTTAGCAGCGACCCGTTTTTGACAGATGAAGAATTGGCAGAGCGCTTGCATGTGAGCGTACCAACCATACGGCTGGATCGTATGGAGCTGGGCATTGACGAATATCGGAAGCGTATCAAACAGGTGGCGGAACGGAGTTACCAGAAAGTACGTTCGATTGGTTCTGGCGAAC
Organism: uncultured Clostridia bacterium; assembly: GCA_937959315.1. Classification (GTDB taxonomy): domain Bacteria; phylum Bacillota; class Clostridia; order UMGS1810; family UMGS1810; genus CALGRC01. The sequence goes on from CALGRC010000122.1 coordinate 1,549, forward strand.
TGGTAGGAGAGCTTTTGGATATTACGCCGAATGAAACGGCGCTGTCTATCTTAAATACCGATGCTTCCATGGTATTTGAAAAAAGTGCGGTTGTGCGGGGACAGTTTTTATATTCCATGGCCGAAACGCTTGCCATTGCAGTAATTGACGCCAATGCGGCGCTGGTTGGTGTGGCAAATATCAAATATAAAAAAGCGGTTGTTCCAAATACCCGGCTGGTTGCAAAGGCAGAGGTACGCAGAAAGACTGGGAATTCATATTTGGTATGGGTTAAGATTTTGGAGCAGCAGCAAGAGGTGTTTCGGGGGAAGTTTATTTTGGCAGCAATTGCAGACTGAATGATTTTTGGAGGTTGGCTATGAATATCATCGTAGATACCTGCGGCGGCGACAACGGTGCGGCTGAAGCGGTTAAGGGCTGCGTAGAGGCTGCGTGTGATTTTGATGTAGATATTACATTGGTCGGAAAGGAAGAAGAGCTCAAAGCGGAACTTGCAAAATATAAACAAACGCCGCGGATCCATATTGTGCATGCGGCGGGAGTGATTGACAATCACGATTCCCCGGTTGAGGCGATTAAGCGGAAGAAAGACTCTTCTATGGTAGTGGGCATGCAAATGCTCAAAGAGGGCAGCGGGGATGGTTTTCTTTCGGCCGGCAATACCGGTGCGCTGCTGGCGGGTGCAACTTTGATTGTTGGGCGGCTCAAAGGTGTGGAACGTCCTGCATTGGCGCCGTTTATGCCAAAGGAAAACGGGGTATTTATGCTGCTGGATGCCGGGGCAAATACCAACTGTAAGCCAATGAACCTGGTGCAGTTTGCCATTATGGCAAGCGCGTATGTCAAGCATGTGATGGGAATATCAACGCCGCAGGTTTCGCTGCTCAATGTGGGGGCAGAGGATGGGAAGGGGGACGAACTGCGCAAAAGGGCTTTTCCGCTTTTGCAGCAGGCGCCAATCCATTTCATTGGAAATATTGAGGCGCGCGATATCCCGTATACCAAAGCAGATATTGTGGTGGCTGACGGCTTTACCGGCAATGTTGTATTAAAACTTTATGAAGGTGTAGCTGGGTATTTTATTCAAATGCTTAAAGGCATGTTTTTTAAATACCTGTTGTCCAAACTGGCGGCTGTTGCAATCAAAGGCTCCATGCGGGAATTTAAAAATAAAATGGACTACACCGAATACGGCGGCGCACCTCTTTTGGGCGTTAAAAAGCCTGTGTTTAAAACGCATGGCAGTTCAAAATCGAAGGAATTTTATTATACCATTGAAAAAATCAAAAAATTTACCGAGAGCAACATCCTGGATGAAATAAAAGACTGCATTGAACAGGTAGGAGTGATGGATGATGAATGAATTTCATGCGGTAATTACGGGATTGGGGAGCTATTTGCCCGAGAAGGTATACACCAATACGGATTTGGAGCGGATGGTGGACACCAACGATGAATGGATTGTACAGCGGACAGGAATTAAGGAACGGCACATTGCGCGGGAAGATGAGTATACGTCCGATTTGGCAACAGAAGCAGCAAAAAATGCTTTGCAGGATGCAGGCATGGGCGCAGAGGAGTTGGATTTCATTTTAGTTGCAACGGTTTCGCCCGATATGTATACACCGTCGGTATCCTGTCTGGTGCAGCGCAATATCGGCGCTGTCAATGCAATGTGTATGGATATCAATACTGCTTGTTCCGGTTTTGTCAACGCAGTTTCGGTGGCAGACCAGTTTATCCGGACGGGCCATTGCAAAAAGGTGTTGGTGATTGGCGCAGATACGCTTTCAAAAATCACCAATTATCAAGACCGCGCCACTTGTATTTTGTTTGGCGATGGGGCAGGCGCTGCCGTACTGGAAGCGCAGGAAGGAGCAGCCGGCGTCATTTCAACAGCATCCGGTGCAGACGGTGCTTCAGCAGAGAAATTGTATTGCGGCGGATTGCTTGAACCTGATTGGTGTGATGAAAAGGTGAAACCCATCCATAAACCGCGGACGCTGTGGATGAATGGCGGCGAAGTGATGAAATTTGCGGTGCGCGCTATGACGCATGCGGCATTGAAAGTACTGCAAGATGCGGGGCTGACGATAGACGATGTTGATTGGATTATCCCGCACCAGGCCAATATCCGTATTATTGACGGCGCCCGGAAACGGTTGGGGATTCCGGAAGAAAAGGTATTTACCAATCTAGCGCATGTGGGCAATATGTCTGGCGCGTCTATCCCAGTGGCATTCAATGAAGCTTATCGGCAGGGGCTGTTTCAAAAAGGGGATAAAATCATCCTGGTGGGCTTTGGCGCAGGTTTGACCTGGGCGGCTGCTTTGCTGGAATGGAATAAATAGGAGGTATGGGAAAATGAAATCAAGGATTTGCGATTTGCTTGGGATCCAATATCCCATTTTTCAAGGCGGCATGGCATGGGTATCTACGGCTGAGCTTGCAGCGGCTGTTTCTAATGCAGGCGGCCTAGGTATTATTGCAGCCGGCAATGCACCTGGAAGTTATGTGCGGGAGCAAATTCAAAAGGCGCGGGCGCTGACCGGCAAGCCGTTTGGCGTCAATGTCATGCTGCTTTCTCCTTATGCAGAGGAAGTCATGCAGGTCGTATGTGAGGAAAAACTCGCAGTGATTACAACTGGGGCAGGGAACCCGGCAAAGTATATTCCTGCGCTCAAGCAAGCCGGGACAAAAATCATACCGGTGGTGCCGTCGGTGGCGCTGGCGAAAAAGATGGAAAAGGACGGCGCTGATGCGGTGATTGCCGAGGGCACCGAGTCGGGCGGGCATGTTGGCGAACTGACTACTATGGCGCTGACGCCGCAGGTAGTGGATGCGGTACATATCCCGGTACTGGCAGCAGGCGGGATTGCCGATAGCCGTGGGGTTGTAGCGGCATTTGCGCTTGGGGCAGACGGCGTACAGATTGGGACGAGGTTTATCTGTTCCAGCGAGTGTACGGTGCATGAGAACTATAAAGAGGCGGTAGAAAAAGCAAAAGACCGCGATGCTGTAGTCAGCGGGCGCAGTACTGGCCATCCGGTGCGGTCACTCAAAAATAAGTTGACAAAAGGTTTTGAAAAGCTGGAATCGGAAGGCTGTACGCTGGAAGAATTTGAAGCCTTTGGGGCAGGAGCTTTGAAAAAAGCCGCTGTAGACGGCGATATACAAAACGGCTCTGTGATGGCAGGGCAAATTTCCGGGCTGGTTGATGGGATTAAGCCGTGCAAGGAGATTATGGAAGAATTGGTATCCAACATCACACCAGTAATGGAAAAGATAAAATCAATGCTTTAAAGAGGTGAAATTTTATGGCAAAAACAGCGTTTCTTTTCCCAGGCCAAGGGGCCCAGTATATCGGTATGGGCAAGGAATTATGCGGGCATTTTCCGTGTGCAGATGCGGTATTTGAAGAAGCGTCGGCAAGCCTTGGGATGGATGTTAAGCATCTGGTGTTTGATGGTGATGAAGAAACCCTCAAGCAGACAGAAAATACGCAGGTTGCTATGCTTACCATGAGCGTTGCGGTATTGCGGGTTTTGGAAGAAAAGGGAATTCGGGCAGACGTAGCGGCAGGGCTTTCGCTGGGTGAATATGGTGCGCTGGTCGCGGCTCAGGCCATCCCGTTTTCTGATGCGGTGCGTATTATCAAAAAACGCGGGCGGTTTATGCAAGAGGCAGTGCCGTTGGGTGTGGGTGGTATGGCAGCAATTCTGGGGCTGGACAATGATGCGGTTCGCAAAATTTGTGATGACGCTTCGGATGTGGGCATTGTAGAACCGGCGAACTTTAATTGCCCTGGGCAGGTAAGCATTGCCGGGCAGAATGGCGCAGTTGAAAAGGCGTGTGAACTGGCAAAAGAACGCGGCGCTAAACGTGCTGTCCCGCTTGCAGTCAGTGCTCCGTTCCATTGCAGCATGTTGAAAAAAGCGGGAGACAATTTGGCGGCAGAATTAAAAAATCTGGAAATTTCTCCGTTGCAGGTTCCGGTTATTACCAATGTGACAGCAGATTATGTCACGGCAGAAGAGGTAAAAGCCATGCTTACCCGTCAAGTGACAAGTGCCGTGCTGTGGGAAGACACCATACGCCGGATGATTGCCGATGGCGTTGATACTTTTGTGGAAGTTGGGGCAGGGAAAACGCTTTGCGGTTTTATGCGCCGGATTGATAAGGATAAATTGGCAGTCAATGTCGAAGATATGGCGTCATTGGAAGCTGCATGTGAAAAATTGGGGGTGAAGTAGCTGTGGATTTGAATGGAAGAATTGCCATTGTTACCGGCAGCGGCCGCGGCATTGGCCGCGAAATTGCACTGACATTGGCAGCGTTTGGCGCAGATATCGTCGTCAACGATATTCCTGCTTCTACCGATGCGGACGAAACGGCAAAATTGGTACAGCAATTGGGCCGCAGGGCCATGGTTGTAAAAGGGGATGTGCGTAATCCCGGCGATGTGCAGGCAGTGGCCGACGCGGCAATGGAGCTATTTGGCCGGATTGATATTTTGGTTAACAATGCCGGTATTACAAAGGATAATTTGATTTTGCGCATGAGCGAAAGCGACTGGGATGATGTGCTGGATATCAATTTGAAGGGCGCTTTCAATATGATAAAGGCCTGCAGCCGCCCTATGACGAAAAAACGCAGTGGGGTTATCATCAATATTTCGTCTGTGGTTGGCGTCATGGGCAATCCCGGCCAGGCAAATTATTCTGCCTCTAAAGCGGGATTGATATCCGCTGTAATGCGGTTGCGCCCGGTTTTATTGCGTCACATATGACCGACCAGTTGCCTGACAACGTAAAGGAAGAATATTTTAAAAGTATTCCGTTGAAAAAGTTCGGAACAGCGAAGAATATCGCGCATGCAGTAGCTTTTTTGGCGTCAGACTATGCAAACTATATTACGGGGCAGGTTTTGCATATTGACGGCGGATTGGTTATGTAATATGATAGTAGCAGCTTAGATGAAATAGAAAATATTGGAAGGGGGTGAACGGGATATGATTTTTGAAAAAGTGCGTGACATTATTGTAGAACAGTTGAGCGTAGATGAGGCAGACGTTACAATGGAAGCTTCTTTCATTGATACGCTTGGCGCAGATTCGTTGGATATTGTTGAGTTGATTATGGCGCTCGAGGAGGAATTTGACATTGAAATTCCGGAAGAAGACGCTGAAAAGATTACAACGGTTGGCAGCGCGGTTGAGTATATCAAAGCTCACACCAACAACTAATCAGGATATGATATAAAAACCCCGTCGACGCATATGCAAGGCGGGGTTTATCCTTTTTCCTACATAATTTGCCACATTTACTACACAAATCTGCTTTTGCAGCTTGTATATAGATAAACTTTTCTTGCAAAGGGGAATAGATTTATGAAAAGAGTTGTGATTACAGGTACAGGTGTCGTATCCCCGCTTGGAAACGATACCGGGACATTTTGGGAAAATATTAAAAATGGCGTGAACGGTATCGGCACGGTTACCCGGTTTGATGTAGAAAACTATAGCTGTAAAGTTGCCGGAGAGGTCAGAGACTTTGATATTACACAGTTTATAGATAAAAAAGAAGCCAAACGGATGGATCGTTTTACCCACTATGCGGTAGCAGCGGCCCTGATGGCTGCCAAAGATGCGGGCCTGGATATGGAAAAAGAGGATGCAAACCGCGTAGGAGTCATTTTGGGATCTGGTATCGGCGGCATTGAAACATTGGAAAACCAGCATGAAACGATGATGAATAAGGGCCCGGGCCGGGTCAGCCCGTTTTTTATCCCTATGATGATTTCGAATATGGCTGCAGGGCAGATTGCCATATTAACAGGTGCCAAAGGTGTTAATGAAACAGTGGTTACTGCTTGCGCTTCGGGTACCAATGCGACAGGGGATGCGTTTAACGCCATCCGTTATGGGAAGGCGGATGTATGCTTTACCGGCGGTGCAGAGGCGGCTATTACGCCGCTGTCGTTTGCGGGCTTTTGCTCTGAAAAGGCGATGAGTACCAATCCAGATCCAGAACAAGCGTGCCGCCCGTTTGATAAAGACCGGGATGGCTTTGTCATGGGCGAGGGCGCTGGTGTTTTGGTATTGGAGGAGCTGGAGCACGCGAAGAACCGCGGCGCCAATATCATAGCTGAAATTATTGGCTACGGAGCAACTGATGATGCATTTCATATCACTGCTCCGGCCCCGGCTGGCGAAGGCGGCGCGCGTGCCATGCAGGCGGCGCTTGACGATGCGGGGATTTCTTATCAAGATGTTCAGTATGTCAATGCGCATGGGACATCCACCTATTATAATGATAAATATGAAACAGAAGCTATTAAAACGGTATTCAAAGAGCATGCGAAAAAATTAAAAATCAGTTCGACAAAATCTATGACAGGGCATTTGCTGGGTGCAACCGGCGGTATCGAGGCTATTATTTGTGCCCTGGGCCTGCGGGATGGTTTTATTCCGGCTACCATCCATTACAATACGCTGGATGAGGAATGCGATTTGGATTATGTGCCTAATCAAGGCATTGAAATGGAGTATGAGGTTGCCATTTCTAATTCGCTTGGGTTTGGCGGCCACAATGCGACCATTGTTTTGAAAAAGTACCGGGGATGAGCACGAATATAAATACATTACAGGCGGTATTGGGTTACCGGTTTTCCAATACCGCTCTGCTGCGCAATGCGCTGACGCACAGTTCCTATGTCAATGAATGCCGGTTAAAGGGCTGTTGTTCGAATGAACGGTTGGAATTTTTGGGGGATTCTGTGCTGGGTGTGGTTGTTGCAGAATATTTGTATCAAAAATTCCCTCAATTGCCGGAAGGGGAGCTTTCCCGGCTGCGCGCTTCGGTGGTGTGCGAAGAATCGTTGGCCGAGGTTGCTTTGCAGATGGGGCTTGGCGGTTTTTTGCTGCTCGGACGCGGAGAGGATAAAAGCGGCGGACGGGATAGGGCTTCTATATTATCTGACGCAGTCGAAGCGTTGATTGCGGCTGTTTACTTGGACGGCGGTTTTGAAATGGCGCGCAGTTTTGTGCTGCGGTGGTTAGAACCGCATCTGCAAATATCTGTGCGGTATGGCGGGTTGGAAACTGATTATAAAACCAGGCTGCAGGAATGTGTGCAGGGGAAAAACTGCAACGCAGTTTATTGCATTTTAGAAGAACGCGGTCCAGCTCATAGCCGGGAATTTGTTGCTCAGGTTTCCATTGGGGATACCATTGTTGCCAGCGGTATTGGAAATAGCAAAAAACGTGCAGAACAAATGGCGGCGAAAGCGGCGCTGGAAAAAATTTCTAACCAAAACGGCGTGTAAGGTACCGGAGGATGTGCGAAGCTATCATAAATCTGATATTTGGAGGAACGAAAGATGCAAATGACATTTCGGTGGTACGGAAAAGACGACCCGGTTACATTGGAAAAAATCCGGCAGATTCCTGGGGTACAGGGTGTGGTATGGGCGCTGCATCATGTGCCGGCCGGCGATGAGTGGGAAATGGATGATATTCTTGAGGTAAAGGCAGACGCGCAGCGCTATGGTTTCAATATTGATGTAGTGGAAAGCGTCAATGTACACGAGGATATCAAGCTTGGCCTGCCCAGCCGCGACAAGTATATTGAAAATTATAAAAAAACCTTGGAAAAGCTGGCAAAAGCTGGCGTCAAGGTGGTGTGCTACAACTTTATGCCGGTGTTTGACTGGACACGCACGGAATTGTTTCATAAAATGGAGGACGGTTCTACTGCACTCTTTTTTGAAAAAGCAAAAATAACAAATCTTGACCCGATGGCCTTTGTCAAGGAGATTGAAGAGGGCAGTAAGGGCCTTACTATGCCTGGTTGGGAACCCGAACGGCTATCGTGCTTAAAAACGCTGTTTGAGCGATACCGGACGGTTACAGATGAAGACTTGTGGAGCAATTTGGAATATTTCCTAAAGGCAGTGATTCCAACTTGTGAAAGGGTGGGAATCAAAATGGCTATCCACCAAGACGATCCTTCCTTTTCTATTTTTGGGCTTCCAAGGATTATTACTTGCCGGGATAGTTTAAAACGGCTGCTGTCTATGGTGGACAGCCCTGCCAATGCGCTGACGCTGTGCACCGGATCGCTAGGCTCTAATCCGGAAAATGATGTGGTGTCTATCATCAAGGAATTTGGCGGCCGGATTGCGTTTGCACATATCCGCAATATCAAACGGTTTGATAATGGGGATTTTATAGAAACTTCCCACCGGGCGTGCGACGGTTCCATCGATATTGTAGAAGTAGTAAAGGCATACCATGATAT
>CALGRC010000123.1 GCA_937959315.1 uncultured Clostridia bacterium
CCATACAGTACTGTGTGGGTTCCGTGCGCCGGTGCAGTGGGGAATTTTGCTGCTGGGGGCCTATGTTGCACTGCGCATAATCAGCCTCCCGCAATCGGTATGGCCGGCCGTATATAAATTGATACGCATCGCCTGTATCCTCTTGGTTGCCTGGGGGTTATCCAACAGTACTGACGCTGCTTTGTTGCTGCTGCACAAATTCCCGGCTGTCCGCGAGGCCGATCAAACCTTGCGCGCTTTCTTCTCCAAAGTCATCAAAGGCATTTTGTACGCTATCACAGTGGTTGTATTGCTCAGCGAATTAGGTTACAATGTCAATGGACTTATCACTGGGCTCGGGCTGAGCGGCTTAACCATTGCGCTTGCCGCCAAGGACGCGGCAGCCAACCTATTCGGCGGACTTGTCATTATTTTTGACAAACCATTTGCCGCAGGGGATTATATCAAATGCCCATCAGCGGAAGGTACGGTGGAAGAAGTGAACCTACGCAGTACCCGTATCCGGTCGGCAGACGACATGCTGCTCATCATTCCAAATTCTACGTTATCCGCCGAGCCAATTACCAACTATTCCCGCATGAACCGCCGGCGGGTGGTATCCGATTTCCCCATTTCTTCCAGCACGCCGCTTTCGCAGGTGCAGGCGCTCAAAAACGGCATACAGGCATTACTGCAATCACGCAGCGATATTGAACAAAACAGCATCCTTATCCTCACCGAACGCCTGGAACCCACATGCGCAGTCATCCGTCTTTACTATTATACCATCTCTAGCGATTGGTCTAAAAACCTAGCTGTTAAAAGTGAGATCATCGATGCTGTTTTCAGCTTAATACACCAGCTGCATATCCAGCAACCCGTCCGGAATATCGCCCTTGCCAGCCAGCCGGACACCCCGTCAGGCTCCCAATGACAACGGCATGTTCCGTATACTTCCACGCCAATCCTCTATGATATCTTCAAATGTCAGCGGCGTTACCGTGTTGTGCACCAAAAAGTCAATAAACGCTTTGACATCCGTTTCCGACACAAACAAATCATCCTGCTGTGCCGCATCCAATACCGACTGCCCGCCTACGGCGCGCTTTTCTATCCGCACACCGTAAAACAATGCCCCAATAGCCCCTTCTGACAAATGCAAATCTGATTCCACAATATAATAATCCAGACAAAACGGTGTGCTTTCCCCAGTTATATCCGTTACGTCTATCGTAATTGTCCGATACAGTGTTTCCAACTTCATTTGCCGATTCCTCCCTGTATTTATTATACTTCCATTATAGCGGAAACCAGCCGGTTTGCCCAGAAAAAAATATCGCAGAAACCGCCGCAAACCGACACCAGCCGCGCATTCGGCAACCCTATTGTGTCGAATGCTGTTTTTCCCTGCCGCCCTTTCGCAAATCTTGCAGAAAAGTTTTTTCATATCTTTCCCTAGCACAAAATCAGATACTGCTTGACAAAATTTTTGACTTGATATACAATAAAAGCACGAACCGTGCTCGGGCACGGATTTTTAAGGAGGAATATATATGGCTTTTTTTGAGCAAATTCCCACCATCCCGTATGAAGGTGCAAAAAGCACCAACCCGCTTGCATTCAAGTACTATGATGCCAACCAGGTCATTGCAGGCAAACCTATGAGGGAACACCTGAAATTTGCCCTGTCATGGTGGCACACCCTGTGTGCCGAAGGCACGGACATGTTTGGCGCAGGCACCATGGATAAAGCCTTTGCAGGCACCGACGCCATGTCCGTTGCCAAAAACCGTGTTTTGGCAGGCTTTGAAATGATGAATAAACTTGGCATTGAATATTTTTGCTTCCATGACCGTGACCTGGCGCCAGAAGGCAATTGTTTGGCAGAAACCAACCGCAATTTGGATGAAATTGCCGCCCTGATAGAAGAACAAATGCATACATACGGAAAGAAAGTATTATGGGGTACAGCTAACTGTTTCAATCACCCCCGTTATATGCACGGGGCAGGCACCTCACCCAATGCCGATGTGTTTGCATTTGCTGCAGCGCAAATCAAAAAGGCGCTGGAAATCACCGTGCGGCTGGGCGGAACCGGATATGTATTTTGGGGCGGCCGCGAAGGTTATGAAACACTGCTCAACACCGACATGGGGCTAGAACAGGACAATATGGCCCGCCTGATGCACATGGCGGTAGATTATGCCCGTTCCATTGGCTTTACCGGCGATTTTTACATTGAACCCAAGCCAAAGGAACCTACAAAGCACCAATATGACTTTGATGCTGCCACCGTGATTGGTTTTTTGCGTAAATATGGATTGGAAAAAGATTTTAAGCTCAATATTGAAGCAAACCATGCCACGCTGGCCGGCCACACCTTCCAGCATGAGCTGCGGGTGGCGCGGGTGAACGGCATGTTCGGCTCTATCGACGCTAACCAGGGCGATATGTTGCTTGGCTGGGATACCGACCAGTTCCCGTCCAACATCTATGAAACAGCCATGTGTATGTATGAGGTGCTCAAAGCAGGCGGCTTTACCAACGGCGGGCTGAACTTTGACGCCAAGCTGCGCCGCGGCTCTTTTGAACACACCGACCTGTTCTATGGCTACATCCTGGGGATGGATTCCTTTGCACTGGGCCTGCGGTTGGCCGATAAACTGATTGCTGACGGGCGGTTGGATAGCTTTGTTGCCGCGCGGTATGCCTCTTACCAATCGGGGATTGGGGCAAAAATTGTTGCAGGCAGCACCAATTTGCAGGAATTGGAACAATATGCGCTTTCTCTGGGTGAACCGAAAAATGAAAGCGGCCGCCAGGAATATTTAGAAAGCATTGTCAATTCGATTCTGTTTGCTTAATGGGAAAAGGAGGCATCACATATGTACCTGCTGGGCATTGACCTGGGCACATCGGGCGTTAAAACGGCATTGTTTGACTTTTGCGGAAACCTGGCCGCGTCCGATACCGTTTCCTATCCCCTTTATCAGCCGCAAAACGGCTGGGCCGAACAAAACCCGGAAGACTGGTGGACAGCAACAGTACAAAGTATCCGGCATACCATTGCAAAATCAGGTATCAAACCGATTGATATCCGCTCTGTCGGCCTTTCAGGGCAAATGCACGGGCTGGTAATGCTGGATAAAAATGGGCAGGTTCTGCGTAAAGCCATTCTCTGGTGCGATGGGCGGACTGCCCGTGAATGCGAAGAATTGACCTTACGTGTCGGCGCACAAAAACTCATTGATATCACTGCAAACCCAGCGCTCACTGGTTTTACTGCATCTAAAATCCTTTGGGTACGTAACCATGAACCAGACATCTACCAGGCATGCGCGCATATTCTGCTGCCCAAGGACTTCATCCGGTACCGGCTGACCGGAGAATTTGCCACCGACGTATCGGACGCCTCCGGGATGCAGCTTCTCGATATTGCAAACCGCTGCTGGTCGCAAGAATTGCTGGATATCTTGGAAATTGACCGTACACTGCTGGCCGATGTATATGAATCGTGCGAACAGACGGGTACCATTACCCCGCAGGCATCTGCAGAAACCGGCCTCAACGCCGGCACTGTTGTCGCAGCCGGGGCATCAGATAATGGCAGCGCAGCGGTTGGCAACGGCTGTGTGCGTGACGGCCGCGCATTTCTTACCATTGGTACGTCTGGCGTAGTGTACGCCCATACCTCGCAAATGCTGCAGGATCAAAAAGGCCGCATTCATACCTTTTGTGCGCCAGTCCCCGGCCAATGGCATGTCATGGGCGTCACACAGGCGGCAGGGCTGTCCCTGAAATGGCTGCGCGATACGATTTGCAGTGAAGAAACAGCCGTCGCCAAACATCTGCACACGGATCCCTACCGATTGATGGATCAAGAAGCCGCCCTTGCGCCAATTGGCGCTAACCGCCTACTCTTCCTACCCTATTTGATGGGAGAACGCACCCCGCACCTCGACCCCGACATCCGCGGGGCATTTATCGGATTATCCGCAATCCACACCAAGGCCGACCTGATTCGCGCCGTGCTGGAGGGCGTTTCCTACTCGCTGTGCGACTGTATGGAAATCATCCAAGCCTGCGGCGTCCCCATTGTACGCATCACCGCCTGCGGCGGCGGAAGTTCCAGCCCGCTGTGGCGCGAAATTTTAGCCGATGTGCTGGGTCGCAGCATTGACCTGCTCAACTCCAAAGAAGGCGCAGCACTTGGCGCAGCCATTTTAGGCGGCGTCAGTGCAAAAATCTACAAAAGCGTGGAGGAAGCCTGTGACAACATTCTGCAAGTGGTCAAAACAACCGAGACGGACCATCAAAACCATCAGTCCTACCGCAAATACTATCAAATTTATGACAGCCTATACGACGGTATCCGGCAGGCTTGCAAGGATCTTGCCGGGTGTTAAAAATCCCCTTGTGGATAAGGCGAATGGTAATAAGAAAGTATCCAAAATAATTACCGTTTACCGGCGGGCAGGGTGTAAAACAAAAGAGATACAGAGACTTTTTATAGGCCTGTATCTCTTTTGTCATATGTGGATATTTGGGGCAATTTAACCCCTTATTTTTAAGCCAAATCGGCATAATATAAAACCATTGCCGCCTCAACAACAGCGTCCTGTCTTTTCAGAAAGGGACTGCCTGAATTGTGGCAGCCCCTTTATCCTGCCGGACGGTATCTCGCCTGGCATTTCTTGTATCTACTTTTCCAAAAACCGCATGAGTATCGCCGCTGCCTCCGCGCGGGTGGTATTGTCCTGCGGGGCAAGGCTGCCATCGTCGCGTCCGGAAATCAATCCTGCGCCGACGGCCCACTGCATGTTGCCAACCGCCCAATCAGACACTTGCGCCGCGTCTGTGAACTTCGCAAGGTCGGCTGTCTCATTGGTAGCAATGCCTTTAAAATCCGCATACCGCTGCATAATTGCCGCGATCTGCTCACGGGTAATCAGGTCGTCCGGCGCAAATTCCATATCGGAATAGCCTTTGACAATGCCCTCGCTTGCCGCCCAGCGGACAGCTTCACCATAGTATGCGCTTGCGTCCACATCTACAAAGGTCATCAGGTAATTGACTACTGGCTGACTTTCCGCGCGCCAGAGCACGGTTACCATCATTGCCCGTGTCAAGCTTTCATCCGGGGTGAAGGTTGTTTCCGTCGTACCGGCAAACAAACCGTTCTCGGCTGCGAATTTGACTGCTTCATAATACCAGTCATCTGTATCAACGTCGCTGTACGGGTTTTCCCATTCTGTCGGCTCATCCGGTTCCTCCGGGTCTGCCGGGTTATCCGGCTCCTCCGGCTCTCCTTCCGTCCATTTCGCGTACAGGGTGATATCCTTTGTTACCTTGCTGTCAAAATCATACGCCTCGGTGCAATCCTTGTCAGTAAACCAGCCTTCGAATACATAACCCTCGCGGATAGGCTCCGCCGGTTCAGAAACAGCCGTATTCCGGTTGACTGTTTTGCTGGAAACCTTGCTGCCGCCTTGCGTATCAAAGGTTACAGTATAGCGCGTGGTTATGCTGCCGCCGATTGAAACAGGACGATATACTGTTACCGAAACAATTGTTTCAAACGGCGCATAATTTGTATCCGCCGGAGTAAATACTGCGGGTTCCTCAAAAGTACCCACCTCGTCCATTTCACGGTCGGTTTTCCACGCCCATGTACCATCTAAAGGCTGGCCGTCGAGCCCGTTTACCGTACCAGTAATCTCGGAGGCAGACAGCAAATTGCCGCGCCGTATGCGCTCTGCCGTCACTTCCGCGCCCTCTGCCAGAACTGGGGCAGCCGGGCTGACGAGGACGGTTACATCAAACGTTACCGGTTCCGTACCATACTCCACAGAGAACGGGACAATTACCGGTGTTTTTTCGGTCGCTGTAATCGTTAACGTATAGGTGTCTGCATGGGTATCGGCAGGTATGGTAAGCGTGTCATCTGCAATAGACGCGCTTACCGTATTGCCGTTTGCTGTTGCGGTGTCCTTGTTGCCGCCTGTGATGGTATAGGTAAACTTACCGGCCGCGTCCGTTTCTCCCGCGTAGGCCATATAATCAGATAGATCCTGTGTTGCGCCAATACCGTAAATGGTGGTGATTGTTTTTTCGTCATCTATTCCGCCGAACATTTCCTGCCCGATTGCATAAACGGCCATATCTCCGGTTACCGGTGTCTGATCGGTAAACGCTGCGCCGTCTGCGTCCGCCGTCTGCGACCATTTTATAAAATCGTAAACCTCAGAATCCGGCGCCTGCGGCAATGTTACTGTTCCGTTCGGGTTGGTGTAGGCCGCCGCATATTCTTCATACGTTCCGTCCTCATCGCCTGCTACCATAAACGACACCTTCAAGACCGATTTGGCCGGATCATCCGTCAATACCGGGTACGTATCGGCAGCCGCGCCCGTTACCGCCTGCCCCCATACCTGGGGAATCGTGCCGTCTCCGCCCGCGGCCTGCCCGCCTTGCAGCAGGTACGCCACCTCGCCGGACGCAAACTGCGCCGCCGTCTTGCCCGTTACACCGTTTGTTTCAGCCGTTTCAGCATCTGCAAGGTAATAGCTGCTAAATACCGAATTTTCCTGGGCGCCTGCAACCACGCTGCCGGTATCGCTGTAGCAGTTTTCTATCCGTGACGGCGCAGAGGTTTCATTCGGATACCCTTTCTGGTAACTCAGTCCGGCTATGCCGCCTACATAGGCCGCTTCAACACCGTCTGCCATAGAAAGTGTGCCGAGGTTATAGCAGTTTGTAATCTCGCTGTAGTTGTAGCCGACAATGCCGCCGATCGCATACAGCTCGCCGCCGGTAACCTGCGCGCTTTCCTCATTCGCGCAGTTTGTTACCGTGCCGTAATTCATACCCGCAATGCCGCCGATATAACCATATGTTGCACCGGAAGCGCCGACAACCGCCCCGTAGTTTGTGTAGCCGTCAATCCATATATTCGAGCCCGTATTGGAACCGACAATGCCGCCCGCATTTCCGGAAGCGTTTGTGCAGGTAATCGTTCCGTAGTTGCTGCATCCCTGTACCGTGCTTGCGAGCGTTTCGTTCCCTGCGTTTCCGCCGGCAATGCCGCCCGCAAACGTTTTACCCGTGACTGTACAGCGGTTAACGCAGTTTATCACGCTTCCGCCGTAGTTATCGCCTACGATACCGGCAACCTGATACCTGCCGCTTACCGTACCGGATACGGTAAGGTTTTGGATGGTTCCTCCCGAACCGAGATAGCCGAAGAAGCCCTGATGATCGGCATCAGAATTGATATACAGCCCGTTGATTGCAAAGTCCCCGCCGTCAAACGTTCCTTTAAACGGGTCGCCGCTGCTGCCGATGGGCGTCCATTGGTTTTCTTCGTTTCCTAAAAGGTCGATATCCGCCGCAAGCTTTACATACATCCCCTCATAGGAGTTGCCGCCGTTTACCGCGTCGCGGAAGAGCTCTAGCGTTTCAAGGTCGGGAATCTCAACGGGGTCGTCCTGCGCGCCGCTGCCCTGTGCTTCGGGAACCGTCTGCAAGACCGGCCGCCCGAGAAGGCCGCTCATCCCCCAGGCCGTTTCAAAATCCCAGCCCTCGTCCGTAAACGTCGCCTGCTCTGCAAACTGCTGCACGGTAAGCTCTGTAGACTCGCCGAAATCGTCTGCTGCCGCGCCTTCCAGATAGAAGCAGCCTGTAACCGTCCCATTGTTTTTGCCCACAACGCCGCCGGTCGAAGCCGCCGCGCCGTTGGTGATGGTCCCGATATTGTAGCAGTTTGTAATCGAGCCGTTTGTAGTCGGGTCGAGATCCAAATAGCCCGCGATACCGCCCAAGTCGGACGAATCCGCTTCGTGCGCCGAAACGGTGCCGGTGTTGTAGCAGTCCGCCATCACACCGTTATCGATACCGCCGGCAATGCCGCCCACTTCCGCGCTGCCAATCACGCTGCCGGTGTTATAGCAGCGGGCGATCAGGCTGGCTTCGCTGGACACTTCAACCTGGCCCGCGATACCGCCGGCCCAGCCGTATACAGAAGAAACGCTGCCGTTGTTGACACAGTCCAAAATCTCAAACGGCGCAATACCGCCCTCCTCCTTATAATAGCCGACGATACCGCCCGCATTGGTAAACCCGGCCGATACTGGGCCGTTATTGGTACAGTTTAAAAGTTTCTGCCCGGTCGCGCCGGCAATCCCGCCGGTACACATCCCGCCGGAGATGGTACCGTTGTTGACGCAGTTTTCAATATAGATTTCACCGCCCAGGTTCAGCCCTGACGTCTGCGCGCCGCCCACAAATCCGCCGTTCATCTGCAGCGTATCGCCCGGAATCGTAAGCACAGACGTTTCATCTACCGTACAGCCGGTGATAATTGCTTCCGATAAAAAGCCCACCAAAAAGGAGTTGGCCGTAGAATTACTGGTAATATCCGCCCCTTCGATGGTAACATCTTTGATCACAACCTGGTCACCGCCGGCGTATAATATATCCGTAAATACACAGCTGAAAAGGCCAGTGCTGCCAGATGATACATTCATATACAGATTCTGCACCTTGTGTCCGGCGCCGTCAAATACCCCCTGGAAAGGCGTGACGTTAGCAACCACGCCTTCAATCTCAAACTCTCCGATGGGATCCCAGCTGTTGGTTTCGTTTACCGTATCCTTACCATAACCGATTACGCCGGCGGTGGTAAGGTCAATATCGTTTCCAAGCCTTACCGTCCAGCCGATAAACGAGGTATATAAGGTGTCTACATAGTTGGCAACCAATGCCAGCCCCAGAGGGGTATAGACAGTAAAGACATTGTCGTCCGACATAGCGTAGTCCACGCCCTCAACCGCCGCGTTGCCGGCCTCTTCCCAAGTGGCGTATCCGCCGTCTGCCAAAAGGCCGGGCGTATCCTCCCCGCTAAGGCCGTTTGCAGCGCTCATTCCGGCCGCCGCGGACTTCGCGGAAACCGCGCTGTTTTCAACAGGATAGTCAAGCTTTATGCTGTACTTCCTGCCCGCCGGCAGCGACGCACCCTCCGGCTCCGCCGCCCATACCCCTGCCGGCAGCAGCGTGAGCAGCATGCAAACCGCCACTGCCGCCGAAAGCAATCGTTTCTTCATAGAAAATCCTCCATTCTATCTTTTCTTACATTTTTGATATCAATACAAAAACGCCACGCGCTGTGCAAAAATACACAACGCCTGGCGTTTTGCTTACGCTATTTGATGATACACCATCTGCGAAAGGGCATACCTATCCTGTGTATGTATGTATGTATGTATGTATGTATGTATGTATGTATGTATGTATGTATGCAGGATTATCGCGCAAATTCATTCGTTTGTCAACCCCTTACTGCACAAAGATACATAGATATTATATTACCAAAACCTGCTCATGTCAAGTTTTCAGGGGTTTTTATTGGCTAATGACAAAAATATCATGCTCCTGCGCCACCAGCCGTCCATTTGGAATCCAAACCTGCCCGTCCCGCTTGATCGCAACTATCAATTTTTCTTCTTCTAAATGCAGTTCTCTGAGCGGTTTCCCTAGCCATTCACTATCCTTATCTACCACAACTTCTGTCAGTACGCCATCAATGGTATCCTCTACCGACAGTGCGCTTAAAATCACTACATCACCCGGCAATACCCGTGTATTCCCTTTTGGAATTACCCTCTGTTTTCCACGCAAAATGAGCACCAGCAGAAGTCCGGGCGCTACCGCCAAATCCTTTACCCGCTGCTTTGCCCACGGATGCCCGGCATTCACCAGCAGCTTGACAAACTGGACGGGGACTTCTTCCGAATAATCGCTAAATGTTTTCATAATGTTGCAGGAATCGTCAATCATCCCCAGCTTTTTGGAAACAAACGGGATCATTGTCCCCTGTATGCTGATAGAAAACAATACGATAAAAAAGACCATGTGGAAAACGTCGTGTTTCATGTATGCCGGATGCACAGTTGCAACAATGGCAAATACAATGGAAGCCGCGCCGCGCAATCCCGCCCAAGATATCAAAAGCTGCTGGCGGAACGGGCAGCGGAAAGGTGTTAAAATGGCAAAAACCGAGACTGGCCGCGCAACTACTGTCAAAAACACCGCAATGGCCAATGCCGGCAAGGCAACCTTCGGAAGCTGAGACGGGAAAGACAAAAGCCCCAACAGGAAAAAAATTAAAATCTGCATCAAACCAGTCATGCCATCAAAAAAATGCACCATGGCTTTTTTGCTTTGGAACTTGCTGTTTCCCATGATAATACCCGTAATGTACACACTCAAATATCCATTCCCGCCAAGCAGCGAGGCGCCAGCGTAGGAGAGCAGCGCCATGGTAAACACAAAAATAGTGGTCATCCCATCTTTTGCATCCTTCATACGTGACAGCGCAAAAACAGAAACAATCGCCGTCAATACGCCAACAAAAGCGCCAAAAATCACCTGTGCAAACACCATATAGACAAACTGCCAAGTCTGTCCCTCGCCATTCATAATGGATAATACAACAATTGTCAGCATATAGGAAAACGGATCATTGCTGCCGCTTTCCAGCTCCAGCATTGGTGCTGTATTGTCCTTTAAATTGAGACGTTTGGAACGTAAAATGGAAAAAACCGAAGCTGCATCGGTAGAGCTGACGACTGCACCAATCAACATACTTTCCCAAAATGCAATCTGTAGCACATAATAACAAAACAGTCCGGTACAAGCAGCAGTTAACAATACGCCTGCCGTAGAAAGCAAAGCAGCTTTGCCAACAACCGGCTGCGCGCTTTTCCAATTGGTACCAAACCCGCCGTAAAACATAATAAAAATCAGTGCAAACGAACAGATTTGCTCTGCCATTTTATAATTGTCAAATTGGATTTTAAAAAGCCCATCCGAACCAAACAACATACCCAAGACAATAAATGCAAGAAGCATGGGAATCCCCAGCTTATGAGACACCTTACTTAAAAATAAACAAACCAATAAAACAACTGCCGCCAGCAAAATATACCCTTCCATCCGCACCTCCACATGTTTCCAAGCCGTACAACCAATCACACAGGACGCAAAACGTCTTGTCATATGTGCGGAATATGGCATTGGCAAATGCCTTTTTAGAATAAGCCATCATACATTTTGCATCCTGATAAAACAGCTTCCCCGGCAAAGATCAAACATACGCCTGCCGGCGTCCGTTTTATCCATACTAACATATTGGATATCCTATGTCAAGGCATGGGGCAAAGCTACCTCTATCAAGCCAGTAAAAAACCGGCGCCCCAGTTTTAAAACTGGGGCGCCGCCTGCAAACATGAATAAGCTACCGATCCGATTCGAACGGACGACCTGCTCATTACGAGTGAGCTGCTCTACCAGCTGAGCCACGGTAGCAAATCTCCTACATACTCAAATTATTATACTAAAAATATAGTATGAAGTCAAGGGCGTTTTTGCAAAAACCTCAAAATTTTCAGCGCACTCTGCCGTATAATTCCACACAAATCGGGAACTGTATAAAAAACAGCGTTTGAAAGGTGGAATCCCTATGTTCAGCGTCCGCACAGATCTCGCCATAGAAGCGGCGGCCCTATACAATAAAACGAAACAGGAAACCAGCAAACTGGACGGTGTGGCTGTAAAAACAACGCAGGAAAATACCATTACCATCACCCGGGTTGAAGTCACCAACCAAGCTGGCGCAAAGGCCGTCGGCAAACCCATTGGCACCTATATCACCATCGAATCGCCCAATTTACGGGAAAATGATGAAGAAGCTTTTGAACAGACCGGCATACTGCTATCACGGGAACTTAAAACCGTACTGCATCTCAAAAAAAACTCGACCGTACTGGTGGTCGGGCTGGGGAACCGTGATGTTACGCCTGACGCCTTAGGCCCAAAGGTAGTCGCCAACCTGTTGGTCACCCGCCATTTATTTGAGTATATTCCAGACAAACTGGATGAAAACCTGCGCCCCATGTGTGCAGTATCGCCCGGCGTACTGGGGACGACCGGCATTGAAACCAGCGAAATGATAAAAGGGATTACCGACAAAGTAAAACCCGATGTCATCATCGCCATTGACGCTCTGGCCTCCCGCAAAACCGACCGCATCAGCACCACCATCCAAATTGCCGACACTGGTATCACGCCGGGTTCCGGCATTGGAAATAAACGCAAAGGGCTCAACCAAGACTATCTTGGCGTACCCGTCATTGCAGTCGGCGTCCCTACCGTAGTAGACGCAGCCACTGTTGCCAACGATGCAATTGAATTGCTGATTGCAAATATCAACGCCCATGCAAGCGAAGGTTCCGCCATCAAAAAACTGGCGAGCGGATTCGACATGGAACACCGGTATCCCTTAATCAAAGAAGTACTGTCCCCCTATGTCGGCGATCTCATTGTCACTCCAAAGGAAGTGGATGGCATTATCGAAGAAGTTTCTAAAGTCATTGCAAACGGGATTAACGATGCTGTCTTAGGCCAATCCCCGCTGGAAGCAACCCAAAAACCAGTTTGACTATGCCGGTCATAATTGATCGATGCGTCACATACAATAGCAGTATCCATATTATCAATTGATACAAACGAGGGTGCTGCTGTGAAAAGAAAAATGCGAAACAAACGGTTTAACGCGATTGTCATTCGGAAACAGACTTTTTTGGCGGGGGCATACTGCGCTGCCGCCATCTTTTTTTTATGTGTCTTGGCCGCACACATGCGGCCGGGTAGCATGGAATTGCCAACCGCGCTGCTCCAGCGCAGCCTTTGCGCTGCCGTCCCTTACGTACAGGCGGTTGACCGGCAAGCTAACCAACAGCAATGGCAGGCGCAGCAGGAGGCGTTCCGCGAAAACACTACATTGTTCCTGTGCGGCATTGACCTTTCCAAGCCGTATACCATGCTAGCCAATGCGATTCCCTATTTTCAGCAGTTCATCACAGAAAATCCCACACTGGCCTTTGCAAAAGCGGCGCCCGAACCAGAACAGGCAGCATTTAACGCCGAAAACGCCGACACAACACAAACCCAGGAACCTGCGCCGCCGCAAGAAGAACAACCGCTGCCCATTGAAGATTCTAACAACCCCGCTTCTAATTTAAAACTAAAAAATGAAACTACCTATCAAATAGATACCCAAGCTCTGCTGGACGCCCCATTGTCTTTTCAACTCCAAGGGGAAGGGCCGCATGTGCTCATTGTACATACGCACGCTTCGGAATCCTATACGCCAACCGACCAAAACAACTACCTGCCCAGCGACCCCAGCCGGACAGAGGATACCAACTTTAATGTCGTCCGCGTTGGCGATGAACTGGAACAAGAACTGAAAAAACGGAATGTTAAAGTGATCCATGCACGGGATATCAACGACTATCCTTCCTATAATGACTCCTACAAAAAAACATTGGGGGTGATTGAATGGTACCTGCAAAATTACCCTTCTATCCAAATGGTATTTGACGTCCACCGTGACGCGGTGGTAAAGGCAGATGGGACGAAAATTAAATTTACCGCCGATGTGGGCGGGGAAAAAGTCGCACAGGTCATGCTGGTTTGCGGTACCAATCAGGGCGGCCTTCCTAACGACACCTGGCAGGAAAACCTGAAATTTGCCCTGAAACTGCAAAATACACTGGAAACCAATTACCCAGGGCTGGCACGTCCCCTAAACCTGCGCAAAGAACGGTTTAACATGCACGCGACAAAGGGTTCGGTCATCATGGAAGTAGGAACGCATGGCAATACGCTGGAAGAAGCAACTGCTTCTATGAAATACATTGCAGAGGCAGTATCACAAACCCTAAAACCATATCAATAAGAAAACGCGGCACTTAAAAAGGCCGCGTTTTCTTATTTGTTTCGTTTATATCACATCCAAATCGTCTGCCTCCGGCAGCTTTGGAAACGGCGCTGCCGGCAATGTCTGGTACCAATATGCCACAGACGCGATATCATCCTGCAGCGGCAGGTACTTCCACTTTTTGCGCCACCCCAACGCCTGGATGGTCACCTTCAAATCCTGTTCAAACCGCACCGGGTCCATAATATGCCACCGATAAAGCGAAAACCGCTGCTGCGACCGGTATGTGCCGTCTGGACGTACTACCTTGGGCATACCGGCATACGGCGTGTTAAACTCGGTATACTGCCCGCCCACATCGAAATTATACGAACCGCAAAAATAATCCTCCGTGCCCGTGCCGCAGATGGTGGGGAATTCCTTGTCGCCATCCATGTAAAATTTGATTTCCCCTTCCCCCCACCAGCCGGTATTATTCACGCCCCAGGCCATATAAGTGCCCACATAGTGCCCCCGGCCATTTACGCCGTCTAAAATGGTATATACCTCTTTATACGGCAATGGATTGACCCGGCGGAACTGCGCATGGAAATACGCGCAGTCATCCGGCACTTCGGTTTCAGTATAGTCAATCTGATAATACAATGTCATCTGTTCATCATTGATATTTTCCATGGTGATTTTACAGGCCTTTCGGAAGGGCATTTCCCAATAGCAGTTAAAGGCGCTGCCGGGATTGACGCATACCGGCAGCGACACCACCGGCGAAAAACCGCCCTCCTGCCAGCCGGAGGCAAAAAAGTCGCCCACCGGGCACTCCACCGACGGATTCTCGTTATCATCCCAATAAATGCGCAAAATAGTCCGCCGCCAGGAACCCGTCGGCGTCATCCAAATGTGCTGGATGGCGCCAGAGCCCTTGATATCCGCAATGACCGCAGTTTCCCCTGGTTCTATACGGATATAGGGAGATATCTTCCATCCAACGCCAAGCCCTTCTGCACAGTCCAACCCCGGGCCGTCCTCCGACATGCCGCCCTTCCCTTTTTCACCTGTTGGATTTTCCGCGCTGATAGAACGGGTTTTGGCATTGGATAACCTGCACAAATTCCCCAAATTCATCCCCAAACCGTCAAACATAAAAACATTCCCCTTTTACGGCAACCACTGCCAAAGCATCTGGGCATTTAGGCCGTTACTGTGTTGCTGGCCGACTGCAATCCATATTTTTCAACCGCGTTTTCCCGCATCTTGTATTTTAATATTTTCCCCGCCGCATTCATCGGAAATTCGTCTACAAAATCTACATACCGCGGTGTTTTGTGCTTGGCCATATGTGACCGGACATAATCCTTCATTTCATCCTCAGTCATGGTCTCATTTTCCTTCAAAATCACCACCGCCATAATTTCCTCACCGTACTGCTCATCCGGCACACCAATCACCTGTACATCCTTGACCTTTGGATGGGTATAAATAAAATCCTCAATTTCCTTTGGATAGATGTTTTCCCCCCCGCGGATAATCATATCTTTGATACGCCCGGTAATTTTATAATTGCCGTCTGCCGTACGGCGCGCCAGGTCACCGGTATGCAGCCAGCCCTGCTCGTCAATGGCATTGGCCGTTGCCTCAGGCATTTTATAATACCCTTTCATGATATTATACCCCCGCGCCACAAATTCGCCGTCAACCTCGTCCGGCAAATCCTCGCCGGTTTCAGGGTCTACAATTTTACATTCCACGCCGGGCAGCGCGCGGCCAACTGTCTGCACCCGCACATCCAACGGGTCGTCCACACGGCTCTGTGTACAACCGGGCGACGCCTCTGTCTGCCCATACACAATGGTAATCTGTGACATATGCATCTTATCCACTACATCCTGCATCACCTTCACCGGGCAGGGGCTGCCTGCCATAATGCCGGTGCGCATATAAGAAAAGTCCGTCTTGTCAAAATCCTCGTGCTCCAGCAGCGCAATGAACATGGTGGGCACCCCGTGGAAACAGGTGATTTTTTCCTTGTTGATACAAGCCAATGCCGGCCGCGGCGAAAAGTACGGCAGCGGCGACATGGTGACGCCGTGGGTCACACAGGCCGTCATGGCCAGCACCATACCAAAGCAATGGAACATAGGCACCTGAATCATCATGCGGTCGGCCGTGGACAAATCCATGCAGTCCCCAATGTTTTTCCCATTGTTGACAATATTGTAATGGGTCAGCATAACCCCCTTCGGGAACCCGGTCGTCCCCGAGGTATACTGCATATTGGCAACATCATGCCGGTTGACCATCGCCGCGCGCTGCCAAACCGCTTCGATTGGCACCTGCTGCGCAAAAGACAGCGCCTGCTCCCAGGTCAGGCAGCCGGGCTGCTGGGAATCTACAGTGATGATATTGCGCAAAAAGGGAAGCCTACGGCTGTGGAGCGGTTTGCCGGCTTCATGCTCAGCAAGCTCGGGGCACAGCTCTTTAATAATACCCACATAGTCAGAATCCTTGTATCCGTCAATCATCACCAGCGTATGGGTATCCGACTGCCGCAGCAAATATTCGGCTTCATGGATTTTATAGGCGGTATTGACCGTCACCAGCACCGCCCCGATTTTGGTGGTTGCCCAAAAGGTGATATACCACTGCGGTACGTTGGTCGCCCAAATGGCCACATGATCCCCGCGCTTGACGCCCAGCGCAATCAGCGCGCGCGCAAACTCGTCCACATCCTCGCGGAACTGTGCATAGGTACGGGTATAGTCAAGCGTGGTATACCGGAAGGCATATTGATCGGGGAATTCTTCTGCCATGCGATCCAAGAGCTGGCTGAAAGTTAAATCGATGAGCGTATCCTTTTCCCAAACATATTTTCCTGTCTTGGCCTGATTGTCAAACAACACGCTTTTCCCCACCGAGCGGTTTTCCAAAAATTGTTCCATATAATTCATGAAATTCGGAAATACAATGCCTGCATCGGTAAGCTCATGTGCCCAGCGCTTGACCCATTCCAGCGAAATATAGCCCTCGTAGTTGATGGAGCGCAGCGCCCGCATCATGGCTGCAACCGGCAGATCCCCCTCGCCCATCATGCGGTATTGCGGCCCATGCTCTGTCATCACCGAATCCTTGATGTGGACATATTTGATATATGCACCCAGGTTTTGCACCGTCTGTTCCGGCGCCTCCCCGGCAAACCGGTAAGGGTGGTGCAAATCCCACAGCGCGCCGGCAAAATCGCTTTCCAGCCGGTTTAAAAGGCTTGCCAGCCGTTTGGTATCACTGTATACGCCGTTGCTTTCCACTAGCAGCGTCACACCGTTCTGCTCAGCAAGCGGCACCAGCTTTTGCAGCACCGAGCAAACATAATCGTCGTCTACTTCCCCCTCTGGCTGCGGTTCCAGGTCGGCCAATATGCGGATAAACTTTGCGCCGATTTTTTTTGCCAGCGCAAGATAGCGCGTAATTTCCTCTATATTTTCCGCTTCCCGGCTGCGATCCTTCAAGCAGCAGCCAGACGACAGGCAGGGGATTTCCAAATGCAGCTTCTTGAGCTTAGCAACGGTACTATCTATCTGCTCTTCCTGAAATGGCGGCGCTTCTACCGCAAAAATATCTTCGCCCAGCCCGCGGATTTCAATTCCATCAAATCCCAGGTCCTTTGCCATGGAATAGATATCCTTCCAATCAAAATCCGGGCATCCCAAAGTAGAAAATGCAATTTTCATCTTATCGTTTCCCCCTAAATCTATACAGATACACAAATCTATTTAAAATGTATTATATCATATCTTTGGCAAGCCCCGCAATATTTTTTTCAATTCTTCCACTGCCAGAATGCTGCTACCACATTGACAAACCGTTTATTTTCAGATATGATGAAAAAAAGCTTTGGATGGAGGAACCCGCGTGAAATTCTATATCAAGATAACAGGCAGTATAGAAACAGGCTTCCGTTTCTGGAAAGGCAGCCATTGGCTTTACAAGCTTACACAGGCGGTGATTTGCCTGTTTGTTTTGCTGGTTATTTTTTTGAGTATACAAAAAATATTCTGGGAGGATACCAAACGGTTTTTCCCCTATTTTTTTATCTGCCTTGCCGTTGCCGGCGGCTGTGCGGCCCTTGCCCTTCTGCCATGGCCCAGGCACACCGGCATTTGCCTGTTTATGATTGCCCTGCTTTTGCGGTGCGCCATGCTGATGTGGTATCCCATCGCCCCAGCCAGTGATTTTAAGCTGCAGCTGGATTTAGCAATGGAGTTTTCCTATGCCGACCCTTTTGATTGGCCGCAAATGATGGCAGAATCCAACAATATGTTCTATCAAAACTGGTGCGTACATGCACCGTTTTTGCTGTTGGAAATGGTTGTTTTAAAGCTGTGCGGGCACAATCCGGCTGGGCTTCAACTGGTATTTTCTATCTGTTCGGCAGCGTCTTGTGTAGTAACCTGCCAAATTGCACAGCAGCTCTTTGGACGGCGGGCGGGCATCGCAGCCGGGCTGCTCATGGCCATACAGCCCACAGTGCTGTTTTTCATGCCCGTACTTTCCAATCAGCATGCTGCAACCCTCTTTTTCTTACTGGCAGTATACATGGCTGCCGCCCGGCCCATAGGGAACTCAAATGCTTCCCGCCTGTCACCCTGGCAAAGCACTGCTATCAACATACTGCTGACCGGCTTTTTTAGCGGCCTGTCCCAGTTGCTACGCCCGGAAATGGCGGTTTTCCATCTGGTGTTGCTAGCGTACTGGCTCATTTACCTGCCCATTGCGGCAAAAGCAGCGCATTCGCGCATTTGGCCTGTCATTTGGCAGGGTGTCCTCCATCTGCTGGTCTACCTATGCGCCTTTTATATCCTAGTGGGCAGTGTCAACATCATATTGCAAAAAACACAATTTATCAACGGCTCCATTTTAGAAGGCAATTTAAAATACAAAATAATGGTCGGGCTCAACCCAGAAGCCGGCGGACTTTGGAATGTCCCGGACAGCGAGGTATCCGACCCGGAAGAAATGGAGCAGCTCATTCGCGAGCGGCTCTCCAACCCGCTGCAAACAGCATCGCTTATGGTCAAAAAACTTGGTATCCAGTTTGGCACCTACAATTATAGCTGGGCCATTGGCAGCCAGCGCGGCTGGCTGACGGATAAATTCTTCCCTAGTATCACCCAATCTTTCATGTTGGTCATCCTGACACTGGCTGCGCTAAGCGCCCTGCTGATCCTGCGGAAAAGCAGCCCGCCGCAAGTATTGCCCTTTATTGTGCTATGTGGTTTTTTTGCCGCCTTTGCCATCATTGAAATTCAAGACCGGTATAATTATCTTCTCATCCCCATATTTATCATTTTGGCAGTGCAGCCGCTGGCAGAAGGATACCGCCAGATTGTACGCATACGGCAAAAAAGGCCCATACAGCAAAAATAATTTGCTGTATGGGCCCCGATGATGGCATGATACACTGGATTAAAATATGTCTTTTATTACATACCTTGCATACGCATGGTCCTTTTTCCTGACATAAATTTTATATTCCGGCTGGGTTGCTGTATTTGCAAATACCGGAGTAACAATCCTATAATCAATACCGTTTGCGCTTAAAATATCCCGTATTTTTGCCTGCCATATAAAATGATAGGTTGAAATCAACAATTTCCGGTTCCATACGGCAATCATAAATACCCGCTCCCATCAGTACCATCCAACTTATGCAAAAAGCACTTTAAAAAACTGCGTTTTGTCTGCGCAGCAAGCTGCACAGCTGGTTGATATCCAGTTTGGTGACATCCTGCGCCAGGGCCGCTGCCAAACCAGCCGCCTGGCCGGTTACCGCGCAGGCTGGAATCACACGGGTGATATCCCACATAGCGTCAGTAACAGATACGCACCGTCCAGCTGCCAGCAAGTTTTTCACCCGCCCGCCATGTAAAATGCGAAACGGCAAATGATAAACCGGCC
>CALGRC010000124.1 GCA_937959315.1 uncultured Clostridia bacterium
CAATCCACAGCATCTTAAACAGTATATCATAGTTCTTGGAGAGGAACTCTAAAAACTACTACTTTATTATACGAGGATGTGAAATTATGTACGGTGCAACTTCTGTTCAAAACCGTGTTGCTTCCCTTCGCGGCAAGTTAATCGTGTCCTGCCAGGCACTTCCAAACGAACCACTGCACTCTTCATTTATTATGGGGCGCATGGCTAAAGCTGCATTTGAAGGGGGCGCACAAGGGATCCGTGCCAATACGGCAAAAGACATTCTAGAAATCAAAAAAAACGTCAACCTTCCAATCATTGGCATCGTTAAGCGCGATTATCCTGACAGCAGCGTTTATATTACCCCCACTATGGACGAAGTGGCGCAACTTGCAGATGTCGGGGTAGAAATCATTGCGCTGGATGCTACCAATGCTATGAGGCCCGGGCAAATATCATTGGATCTATTCTACCATCAGATACGGCAATCCTATCCCCATCAACTATTGATGGCCGACTGTTCCACTGTACAGGAAGCGCTATATGCCGACCAGCTTGGGTTTGACTTTATTGGAACTACTTTAGTGGGCTATACCCCACAGAGCCGGGGCCAAAAAATTGAAGCAGACGATTTTGCAATCATCCGCGCTATTTTGGAAAAAGCAACCCATCCGGTGATTGCAGAAGGGAACATCAATACCCCACAAAAAGCGCGCCGTGTTATTGAATTGGGCTGTTACAGCGTTGTAGTTGGCTCTATCATCACCCGGCCGCAAGTAATTACACATTCTTTTGCACAAGCGTTAGAAAACCCACCCATAACCAACCAATAAGGAGGCGTTTTAAAATGAAACATGCAGATTTGAAAGGAATTTACAGCGCACTTTTGACATCATTTGATGAAAACGGCGTCATACAGGAACAAGGCATCCGGGAAATCATCCGTCATAATATTGACAACATGAAAATTGACGGCTTGTATGTTGGCGGCAGCACAGGCGAAAATTTTATGATTTCTACCCAGGAAAAAAAGGAGCTGTTCCGGATTGCCAAAGAAGAAGTGGGCAGCAGCGTAAAACTGATTGCCCAGGTTGGATCCATCAATGTAAAAGAATCAACAGAACTGGCAAAATATGTAACGGATCTTGGATATGACGCTGTCTCCGCCGTAACCCCTTTCTATTATAAATTTTCATTCGCCGAAATCAAGGACTACTACAATACCATTATCAACAGTGTTGACAACCGGCTTATCATCTATTCCATTCCGGCCTTAACCGGCGTCAACATGAATGTTGCACAATTTGGCGAGCTGTTTCAAAACGAAAAAATCGTCGGCGTTAAATTTACTGCACCTGACTTCTATCTACTAGAACGCCTGCGCAACGCTTATCCAGACCATTTAATTTACGCGGGCTTTGATGAAATGATGCTATCGGCCGCTGTTTTAGATGTGGATGGGGCTATCGGTTCCACTTTTAATGTCAACGGGCCGCGCGCACGGGAAATTTTTACCTTGGCGCAGCAGGGCAACATCAAACAGGCACTGGAAATCCAGCATATCACCAATGACCTGATTACGGCTATACTAGATAACGGCTTGTATTCAACACTCAAAGAATTGTTGGAACTGCAAGGCGTACATGCCGGATACTGCCGCAGGCCCATGGCCAGCGCAACACCAGCGCAAAAAATCCGCGCCAAGGAAATTTACGACCAGTTTCTTTCTGCATAACCCCCAAAAAAACAAAGGAGGGAATATTATGAGTTTACCATGGGTTGGAAAAGGATTTACCATTATTGACCTAATTATTTTAATTCTGTACTTGGGAGCGGTTCTGTGGGCTGGCCTCCACTTTTCCAAACGCGAAATGCAAGGGAAAGAGTTTTTCCGCGGGGATGGTACCATTCCTTGGTGGGTTACATCCGTCTCTATTTTTGCTACTCTGCTCAGCCCCATTTCCTTTTTATCGCTGGTTGGCAATTCTTATGCCGGTTCATGGATTTTATGGTTTGCCCAGCTTGGTATGATTATTGCCATTCCCATTGCAATACGGTTTTTCTTACCTGTTTACAGCCGTCTGGACATCGATACTGCTTACCACTATTTGGAAATTCGGTTTCACAGTAAAGGCTTGCGGATATTGGGAGCAATCATGTTTATTATCTATCAAATCGGGCGCATGTCTATCATCATGTATCTGCCGTCAATGGTGCTGTCAAAACTCATTGGCATCAATGTCAACATCCTCATCATTTTAATGGGCGTCATTGCCATCATCTATTCTTATACCGGCGGGTTAAAATCGGTACTGTGGACAGATTTTATCCAAGGCAGCGTATTAATTTTGGGCGTCACTTTTGCGCTGGTATATTTGCTAAACGGCATTGACGGCGGTATTGGGGCAATTTTCCAGGCTTTTGGCGAGGGCAAATTCCTGGCGCCAAACGAACCTATTTTTGATGCAAATATTTTGAAAAACAGCGTATTTATCATTCTGGTAGGCGCAGGCATCAATACCTGTTCATCCTATGTGTCCAGCCAAGATATTGTACAGCGGTTCACCACTACAACCGATATTAAAAAACTCAACAAAATGATGTATACCAATGGCATTTTATCTATCTTCATTGCAACAGTGTTCTATTTAATTGGGACAGGGTTATATGTATTTTATCAGCAGAATCCCCTGCCGGCTGCTGCGCAGCAAGACCAGATTTTTGCTTCTTATATTGCTTTTGAACTGCCTGTTGGCATTACTGGCATCCTGCTGGCTGCCATCTATGCGGCATCCCAGTCCACCTTGTCCACAGGCCTAAACTCCGTAGCAACCAGTTGGACGCTAGACATCCAGGAACGGCTTTCCAAAAAGGAAATGAGCTTTAAACTGCAAACCAGGGTAGCGCAATTTGTTTCCCTCGGCGTTGGCATTGTTTCCATTTTGGTATCTATGGTTCTAGCCAATGGGGAAATCAAATCGGCTTACGAATGGTTCAATGGCTTTATGGGGCTTGTGCTTGGGGTTTTGGGCGGTACTTTTGCTTTGGGGATTTTTACCAAACGATCCAATACCTTTGGGGCAGTCGTAGCATTTGCCGTTGCGGCCATCCTTATGATTATCATTAAATACTGCTTCCCGGCAATATCCATCTGGTCCTACTCAATCATCTCTATCGGTGTTTCTCTCGTTATTGGATACCCCGCCAGCCTGCTTTATACCGCTGTGCATGGGAATAAATACCCATCTTCTGATTATGCCACTGCTCTATATAAAGGAACCAAGGAGGTGCAACCATGATTTGCGGAACAACCCATCATTTGCAGCAATACAATTATCTTCCAAAGGCCATACAAGATTGCTTTGCTTATGCACAAATGCACAACTTGGCCAATTTTAAACCCGGACGTTATGAAATTAACGGTGAAACCCTCTTTGTCAATATTACCGAAGGTACTACCACCTATGCCGAACAACGGTTTTGGGAAGCACACCGCGCATATTTGGATTTACACCTTATTCTTTCCGGGACGGAACGGATCGATTTCAATTTCATTGACAATATGCAGCAAAAACCATATGTAGAAGCAGATGATTTCCTTCCGATGGAAGGGGAAGCAAAGGCATTCTTTGTACTGGAAAAAGATGACTTTCTGCTTTGTAACCCACACGACGCACACCGGACCGGCATTTGCCCGTCAATTCCAGGGTATTTAAAAAAAGCTATTTTTAAAATCAAACTGTGAAATTGGAAAAAAGGTGCAGCTGCGGTCAAATACCGCATGCTGCGCCTCCAACTCAGGAGGGGAGCCATGAAAAAATACGTGACCATTGATATTGGGGGCACTTCTATTAAACACGGCGTCATACAAGATACCTTACAGCTTATCACAACCGATGAAACCGATACACAAGCAAAAAAGGGCGGTCCCCACATTGTGCAAACGGTTTTATCAATCATACAAGAATATCAAAAACTGCATGTCATAGACGGCATATGTATTTCTACCGCTGGCATGGTAGACATCCAGCGAGGAGAGATTGTATATGCGGCGCCGCTCATTCCAGATTACGCCGGTACTGCATGGAAACAAATCATCCAACAGAAGATTGGCCTTGCCTGTGAGGTGGAAAATGATGTAAATTGTGCCGGGCTATCTGAATACCACATAGGGGCAGCGCGCGGGGCATCGAGCTGTTTATGCTTAACGATTGGGACGGGGATCGGGGGATGCTTTATCACCCATGGCGCCATCCTTCACGGCCAAAGCTACAGTGCCTGCGAAATCGGACATCTCCAAATGTTTGACACCGAATTTCAAAAACTAGCCTCAACCACGGCACTGGTACAAAACATAGCGCAAAAAAAGAAGTGTGCTGCCACATCGCTGAATGGAAAAATCATTTTTAACCTTGCCAAACAAGGGGATGCTGATTGTATACAAGCCATCGACAAAATGATAGATATTTTAGGATATGGTATCGCCAACCTTTGCTATTGTTTTAACCCGGAAACCATTGTACTGGGCGGTGGGATTATGGCAGAACAATCGTATTTGGAAACACGCATCCGGGCGGCCCTGGATCGTCATCTAATCCCTTATGTAGCGCAACATACACGTATCACATTTGCAAAAAACAAAAACCATGCAGGGTTATTAGGGGCATATATCCACTTTATGGCCCAGCAAAAAGGCGGTGTTGGACATGACGCAATTTGAAAAAAGTATCATACCGCTCATAGAAGCAGTATACGATACATTTACACCAGTTGAAAGAAATATAGCGGATTTTTTCATCCATAATCATGAAGAAACCGATTTTTCAGCCAAACACATTGCACAGTTGCTTTTCACATCCGAGGCTACTTTATCACGATTTGCCAAAAAATGTGGATTTCAAGGATACCGGGAATTTATCTATCGCTATCAAGATTGCCTGCAACCAAACCGGAAGCATGTGAACGGCAGTACAGAATTAATCTTAGGCACGTATGAAGAACTGTTAAATAAAAGCTATGATTTGGTTGATGAGGAAAAAATGCAGCGGATTTCGCATCTCCTAACCACCAAAAAACGGGTATATATTTATGGGAAAGGCAGTTCTGGACTTGTCGCACAAGAAATTAAGCTGCGGTTTATGCGCATTGGCGTAGATGTAGAGGCTATTACAGACAACCATATCATGCGGATAAATGCTGTTATGATTCGCCATGATTGCCTTGTAATCGGTATTAGCGTCAGTGGAAAAACAGAAGAAATCCTAAATGCTGTAACAGAAGCCAAGCGACGTGGTGCAGCAACTGTCCTTATTACTTCAAAAGCACGCCAGGAATTACTAAAAATCTGCGATGAAATCCTGCTCATACCTGTAAAAGAAAATTTAGAATATGGAAACATCATTTCGCCGCAATTTCCGGTCTTAATGATTGTCGATATTCTCTACGCCTGCTTCCTGCAATATGATAAAGCAAACAAAGAAGCACTGTATGACTATACGCTGCATAAATTACGTGACACTTTATAAAAAAATAGCGGAGATGATTGATTCCCGCTATTTCTTCTTATTTTTTAAAAAATGTTCCTTAATTTGCAAAAAACTCTCATCACTGATATCATGTTCAATTTTACAACTGTCAGCATATGCAATCTTCTCACTAACACCTAAAGCCATTAACGCCTGCGCAATTACTTGATGACGTTCATAAATCTTTTCTGCGATCGCCGCCCCACGTTCTGTCAAAGTAATATATCCGCCGTCATCCACATGGATATAGCCTTCTTCGCGAAATGCTTTCATCGCCACTGAAACACTGGGCTTTGTAAAAGAAAGTTCATTTGCAATATCTACTGAACGCACCATTCCATTACGTTGTTTTAAAATCAGTATGGTTTCCAAATAATTTTCTGCCGATTCATGAATATTCATGACCATACCCCCTCGATTTCAAAAACATTATACCACAGGCCTATATCATCCGTCAAATAAAGAAAACCGTTGCCAACATTTAGCAACGGTTTTCAAGTCCTGGCAGCTTCCGAGCTTCCCGGGCGGTCTCCCGCCAAGTATTTTTGGCACTACAGAGCTTAACTTCCGTGTTCGGGATGGGAACGGGTGTAGCCTCTGCGTCATTGCCACCAGGTACAAAATAGCAAGTATTGCTTCTTCATGCTTTGTGGTCAAGCCCTCGACCGATTAGTATCACTCAGCTCCATACATTGCTGTACTTCCACCTGTGACCTATCAACCACGTAGTCTGCGTGGGGTCTTACCACCTTGTAGGTGTGGGATATCTTATCTCAGGGGGGGCTTCACGCTTAGATGCCTTCAGCGTTTATCCCTTCCGCACATAGCTACCCAGCCGTGCCATTGGCATGACAACTGGTGCACCAGCGGTGCGTCCATTCCGGTCCTCTCGTACTAGGAACAGCTCCCTTCAAATATCCTGCGCCTGCGACAGATAGGGACCGAACTGTCTCACGACGTTCTGAACCCAGCTCGCGTACCGCTTTAATGGGCGAACAGCCCAAC
>CALGRC010000125.1 GCA_937959315.1 uncultured Clostridia bacterium
ATCTCCACCATGCCGCTTTCGGTAATCAGGCCCACGTCACGGTTCATGACCTCTTTCATTTGGTGAGCGATTTGCTGAAAGATACGCATATTCACAAAAATCACCCCATTTTAAGTTATATACTATTATGATACTATTTTATCCGGCATTTTGCAAGGAAAATCTGTGTGAAATTATGAAAAAATCCAACAAGCTGCAACAAAAAACACAATTTTTCCACAATTTGCATTTCATATTGCAAATAATACGGCTCATATGGTATAATATCCCTGCGACACAAGTGCATATTGGTAAATCGTGAGGATGTATTTTTAAACATTGGTAAAAATACATGCTCTATTTCGCATTCCTTGCGGTTTGCCGAAACTTGTGTCGCAGCAATAGGAGCTATGTATTTTTCGGTGCGTAGCTTCTGCTGCGCACTTTTTTTATGGCAAGGAGGGGATATCGGATCTTCATTGCAGCCCGCCACATTATGAAAAAAGGAGGATATTGTATGAGCAAACGAAAAAAACTTATAATTGGAATTGGAAGTATCCTAATCGTTGCCATCATCGTTGTCATTATCTATTGTGTTGTCAGTGCCAAACAATACAACAGTCTGGTAGCGGAACTACAGCATACCCAGGAAAACTATGATACACTATATAGCGCAACCGAAGACTGTCGATACTGCGCCGATGAAGTACAGGCAACAGAACAATTTTTAGCTGCCGCTGAAAACCCAGATTACTGCAGCCTGTATGAACGGGACGGCAGGGCCTACTATCAAGACGACAGCCAAGCTATCACCATCTATCTTATCAACGACCCGGCAGACCCCGTAACAGCAAAGACGGCAGACGGCACCATACTAGAAAGCTACACGCTGCAGATGCCATATCAGTCATTTGCCAAATACGGCAGCTCCATACCAACATATACCAATACCAGCGGTACATCTGTTCCCCGCTATCTTCCCCGCTGGCGCATTTACAATACAGAACACCAGGTGATAGCCGCAGGGGATGGTACGATATACAACCCAGAAATCCAAACAGACCAGCCATTGCAGCCGGGACAATATTTTATCCAGTTCATTGACCATATTTACAAATAAAAATGGTATTCCCTACACAAGGAGGAATCATAATGTATAAATTTGCAATCCCTGCCGCCTGCCTGCTGCTGGCCACACTGCTGACAGCATGCGGCGGCGACTACCAGGCCAAAAAAAAGGAATTGGAAGAACTGCAAGAAAAATACAACGCACTTGCCACGCAGGCTGAAAACTGGCAGGCGCTTTCAGAAACAGAACGAGCAGAAAAAACACAAGCCGCACAGGCCGAACGGCTGGCGGCACAAACCGCATTGCAGCCAAGCTATGACCCCGCCGCCATCGACGCAAAGCGGGCAGCACAGGCAGCCGCAGAACAGGCCGCCCAGCAGCAAGCGCAAAAAAATGCCTACAAAAACCTAATCAGTGTTAACGGCAGTCCCATTGACGGCGGTATGAGCATTACGCTGGAAAATGACCTGCCAATGTCTGTTGACAATTACGATTATGGGGAAACACGCAAACGCACCTGCGAAATTACCGGCATTTCCGCAACCCAGAACGACTATTCCATCACCATCACACTTTCTGGGACCAAAACCTATGACCACCAAGGAGAAAATTACAGCAGCAGCTGTAACATCGGATGGAAGCTGTACCACGGGGAATCAGCGGTGGCCGATTCCGGAACCGCCTATTCCCCTGGTATAGCCGTAGGGGAAACCTTCAAAGCGGAAATCACCTTATACAAAGATGATCTCTCCGGCGGTTCCTATACCCTCCAGCTGCTAGATACAGACTAAAGCCATGAAAAAAACACATACCAGCTGGTATGTGTTTTTTTCATTATTTTTCCTCGTCTGCAAACAGCTCTTTGAGCGACGTGGCAAGCCCAGCCAAGCCCTGTATTTCACTGGGGATGATGATTTTCGTAGCCTTGCCGTCGGCAACCTTTTCAAATGTCTCCAGGCTTTTCAACGCCACCACCGGCTCGCTGGGGTTGGCTTCGTTCAGCCGCTTGAGCCCTTCTGCAACAGCCGTCTGCACATCCAATATCGCCTGCGCTTCCCCCTCCGCCTCACGGATTTGCGCCTCTTTTTTGGCCTCGGCGCGCAAAATAGCCGCCTCTTTTTCGCCCTCTGCCACCAAAATGGCCGATTTTTTCTCGCCTTCGGCGCGCAAAATCAGCTCCCGGCGTTCCCGTTCCGCCTTCATCTGGCGTTCCATCGCGTCCTGTATCTCTGCCGGCGGCAGGATGTTTTTGAGCTCCACCCGGTTGACTTTGATGCCCCACGGGTCGGTCGCCTCGTCCAGGATGGCGCGCATTTTGGTGTTGACGGTATCCCGGCTGGTCAGCGTCTCGTCCAGCTCCAAATCGCCGATGATATTGCGCAGCGTAGTAGCCGTCAGGTTTTCAATGGCCGTCATTGGGTGATCCACCCCATATACATACAGCTTGGGGTCGGTGATCTGGAAATACACCACCGTATCAATCTGCATGGTTACATTATCTTTGGTGATAACCGGCTGCGGCGCAAAATCCACCACCTGTTCTTTGAGTGACACTGTTTTGTTAATCCGTTCAATAAACGGGATTTTGACATGCAGCCCGACATTCCAGATTGCCTGGAACGCCCCCAGCCGCTCCACCACCGCGGCATGCGCCTGCGGGATGATTTTGATGTTGGCAATAACGACGATGAGCAAAAAAATGACAATTCCCAGGATGATAAATGGCATGGCTTACCCCTCCTTTTTGTTTTCTGCCTCACGCACAAGGAGCTTGACCCCTTCTATGCGCACAACCTCCACCGCTTTGCCTGTATGGATATAGCCGCCGTCGGTGGACACCGCCGACCATACCTGGCCGCAGACCTTGACCTTACCGGCAAACTTCTCCGGCGAAATGTCCTCAGTCACAAACCCGCGCTTGCCAATCACCCGGTCGGCATTGGTCTTTTCCTCCCTCGGCCGGATGTGCTTTTTCACCAGCGGCCGGGTGACAAGCAGCAGCACCGCCGCCAGCAGCACAAACACCGCAAGCTGTACCAGGAAAGACGCGCCCAGCGCCGCTGCAACCAGCGCCCCTACCGCGCCAAATGCAAACCAAATGGTAACCAGGTTCCATGTGGCTGCTTCTGTAATACAAAATATTACAATGGCCACCGTCCACAGGATATAATACCCCATATACTACCTCCGAATCTGCCCGCTGCCGCGGACGATATACTGATAGGTGGTCAGCTCCTTGAGCCCCATCGGCCCGCGTGCGTGCAATTTCTGCGTACTGATGCCGATTTCCGCACCCAGCCCAAACTCCTCGCCGTCAGTAAAGCGGGTGGAAGCGTTGACATACACCGCCGCCGCGTCCACGCCGTTTAAAAATTCTTCCGCCGCCGCATAGTCGTTTGTCACAATGCATTCGCTGTGGCCGGTGCCATAGCGGTTGATATGCGCAATGGCCTCCTGTACAGAGTCCACCATTTTGGCAGAAATCACCAGCCCCAAAAATTCAGTGCCGTAATCCTCCTCCGACGCCGGCACAGCCGACGGCAGCTTCGCCAGGCACCGCCCGCACGCCCGGATTTCCACCCCTGCGTCATGCAGCGCCTTGTCCAGACGCGCATACGCCTCTTGGGGCGCATCGGCGTGTATCAGCAGCGATTCCGCCGCGTTGCACACCGACGGGCGCTGGGTTTTGGCGTTGATGACGATATTGACCGCCATGTCGGTATCACAGCATTTGTCCACATAAATGTGGCAGTTCCCCGTACCCGTTTCAATAACCGGCACAGTGGCGGTTTTCACCACCGTCTGGATGAGCCCCGCACCGCCGCGCGGGATGAGCACATCCACATAGCCGTTGAGCTTCATAAGCCCCGCCGCCGTTTCCCGGCTGGTATCTTCCATAAGCTGGATGGCCCCATCCGGCAGCCCGGCCTCTTTGGCCGCCGCGCACATGGCCGCGACAATGGCCTTGTTGGAGCCTATCGCCTCGCTGCCGCCCCGCAAAATGCAGGCGTTGCCCGCTTTTAAGCACAACGCCGCGGTATCGGCCGTCACATTGGGGCGCGCCTCGTAAATGACGCCCACCACGCCCATCGGCACCCGCCGCTTGGAAATTTGCAGGCCGTTGGGGCGTGTGCCGCCGCCCATGAGTTCCCCTACCGGGTCGGGCAGCGCCGCCACCTGGCGCATGCCCGAAGCCATACCGGCAATCCGCGCCTGGGTCAGCCGCAGGCGGTCCAGCATATGCGGCGCCGTGCCTTTGGCCTCGGATGCAGCGACATCCTGCGCATTGGCGGCCAAAATACGGTCCGCTTCCCGCTCCAGTGCGTCTGCCATGGCCAGCAATATCTGATTTTTACAATCGGTCGGCAGCAGCGCCGTTTTGCGCGCCGCTTCCTTTGCAGTTTTCCCAATTTCTAAAAGCGTCATACCACATCCCCCTTTTTTGGCCTGGTTTTACGGAACAGCGTCCCCACCTGTTTGCCGTCAAAAATATCATACAGCACCTCTGGGTTGCGCCCATTGGCGACCATCACATCCACACCGGCACGGTTGGCAAATTCCGCCGCCAGCACCTTGGTAATCATGCCACCGGTACCGCGCGAGGTACCCGCACCGCCCGCCAGCGCCCGGATGTCGCCGGTAACGCCGCACACCTCGGGTATGATTTTGGCGTCGGGGTGTTTGTGCGGGTCGCAGTCGTAAAGCCCGTCGATATCCGACAAAAAGATGAGCAAATCCGCCCCGATGAGCTCCGCCACCATGGCGGCCAGCGTGTCGTTTTCACCAAAACCCAGCCGTTCAATCTGCTCGGTGGATATGGTGTCGTTTTCGTTTACTATGGGTAGCGCACCCCATTCGAGCAGCGTTTCAAAGGTATTGCGCGCATTTTTGTTAAGCGTCGGGTCGTCCAGCACCGTGCGGGTCAGCAGAATCTGCGCCACCGTATGGCTGTATTGCTCAAACAGGCTGGCGTAAAAATTCATCAGTTCGCACTGGCC
This sequence comes from uncultured Clostridia bacterium, assembly GCA_937959315.1. Lineage (GTDB taxonomy): Bacteria > Bacillota > Clostridia > UMGS1810 > UMGS1810 > CALGRC01. The sequence goes on from CALGRC010000125.1 coordinate 5,047, forward strand.
AATGGCCGCCAGCGCCTGCCGTTCCCGCGTACAGGTGGGCCGCTCGGCCTTGCCTGCCTTGCCCATGCCGACGCCCACCGCGCCGGACGACACCAGCACAAGCTCCCGCCCCTGGTTTTTAAGGTCAGACAGCACCCGCGTAAGCGCCTCTATCCGCCGGATATTGAGCCGGCCGCCCTCATAGGTCAGCGTAGAAGTGCCAACCTTTACAATGATACGTTTTGCCTGCATAATCTGTTCCATGATTTCCCGTCATCCTTTGGTTTGATAAACATTTGGCAAGCCGCCAGCAAATATAAAACGGCCTTCACCGTTTCAAACGGGTGAAGGCATTATTTCCGGAGCTCGGCCCGGCTGTTCTCAAGTGTCTCCGACAGCTTCCCAACTTCCCCGCGGAAAGCCTCGTTCAAGCCCTTTAAATCGGCCTGCGCCTTTTGCAGGATGTCGTCGGCAAACTGCAGCGTACCCAGCCGGATTTCCCGGCTGTTGGCCTGCGCCTTGGCAATGATTTCATTGGCTCTGGCCGTAGCCTGCTTGGTGATTTCGTGTTCATCAATGAGCGATACAATCTTTTCTTCCGCCCCCTTGATGATCTGATCCGCCTGCTTTTGCGCGTCCGCCAAAATACGCTCCCGGTCGGCCGCAACAGACTTAGCCAGCCGCAGCTCTTCGGGAAGCTGCAGGCTGATATCCCCGATGATTTCCAAAACTTCCTCTTTGTTGATGAACGATTTTTTGATAATGGGCAGCTCAAAGCCCTTGTCAACCATATCTTCCAGCTCACCCAAAAGCTCTATGATATCCATAGCCGATTACCTCCGTTCCTGCTGCAGCGCCCGCTGCGTAATGGGGTCGACCAGCGCGTCGGGAACCAGCCCAGCCAGGTTGCCGCCGTACTGTGCCACCTCTTTTACAATGCTCGAACTCAAATATTGATAGCGGGCGCTGGTCATCATAAACAGCGTTTCCACTTCCCGCTTTAATTTATGGTTCATCAGCGCCATCTGGAATTCATATTCAAAATCAGACACCGCGCGCAGCCCTTTGATGATTACATTGGCGCCCACCTGCTCCATATAGTCCACCAAAAGCCCTGAAAAGGCGTCTGCTTCCACATTGGCGTATTCCTCTGTCACCTGCCGGATCATGTCTATCCGCTCCTGGATGGTGAACATCGGATGCTTGGCGCTGTTGGTCAGCACCGCAACATACACTTTGTCAAAAATCCGGCTGGCCCGCTTAATCACATCCAGATGCCCATTGGTAACCGGGTCAAAACTGCCCGGATAGACCGCGATATTCATGTTAAGCCCTCCAAAAGGTGATGGCAGTTGCGCCGTATTGCTTTTGCTTCCAAAGCGTCAGCCCTTGGGCAGCCGGCAGCTTATCCTTTGAACTTTCCGCCACTGCCAGCGCACCGACGCCCAGCAGCCCATGCTTATGTAAGCAATCCAAAATATCCGATCCATCCCACAATTTGTAGGGTGGGTCAAGAAAGGCCACATCAAACGGCGGCCCGTCATAGCGCACGGCAAACGCCCGCCAGTCGCTGCGGATAAACGCAGCGCTTTCCAAAAACCGCGCTTTCCCCGCATTTTTCCGCACCACCGCCATGGCTGCCGCGCTGCCGTCTACAAAGGTACACGCTGCCGCGCCCCGCGAAAGCGCCTCCAGCCCCAATGCGCCGCTGCCTGCAAACAAATCCAGCACCCGTGCGCCCGGGAGCTCCGGCGCGATGGATGAAAACACTGCCTCTTTTACCCGGCCGAGAGTCGGGCGGGTGGCAAGGCCATCCAGGCTGTCCAGCCGCAGTCCGCGGCGTGTTCCCGCGATAATCCGCAATGGCTACAACTCTCCCATATTATAACGATACGATTGTATTATATAGTGTAAAGATACAAATGTCAAGAAAAAATTAACTGGAGGAATATGCCGGCCGCCGCGCCGGTAACATACAAAATGCCAACAATTTTTAAATTCTCCCGCCAGCTGTGGTTTTCGCGCAGCAGCACCGCCAGCCCCAGCCCGGCCCCGGTGCACAGCCCGGCAACCACCGAGCCAAAGCTGATGGCGCCGTCCAAAAAAAGCTGGGTGAGCAGCACCGACGCCGCACAGTTAGGAATAAAGCCGATGATTGCCGCCACCAGCGGCTGCAGCATGCTGTTTTGCAGCAGCACCTTGGACAAATTTTCCCCGCCAATCAAGTCAATGGCGGCGCCCAGCACAAACGACACCAGGAAAATGAACAGGAATATGTGCAGCGTATGCCGCACCGCCGGCCACAGAATGCCGGTGTGATGGTCGTGGCAGTGCCCGTGGTTGTGGTGCAGCGTCGCGTTTTCGCCGTCCACCCTGCTTTTGCACACCGCGTCCACCAGCATGCCCGCTGCAAACGCAATCACCACCTTGCACAAGAGCAGCAGGCCAACCGTGCCAATGCTGTCCGGGCGGGACAGCAGCATGGGCACCGCCTCGTCGGAGGTGGACACAAACACCGCAATGAGCGTCCCCATCGTGATCAGGCGGTTTCCGTATAAATTGGCCGCAGCAGCCGAAAACCCGCACTGTGGAATGCACCCCAAAAGCGCCCCGCCCAACGGGCCAAACCGCCCAAAGCTGCCCAGCAGCCCCTGGATTTTTTGGGACGACCGCTGTTCCAGATATTCAATCAGCAAATAGGCCAAAAACAAAAAAGGCAGCATTTGCAGGCTGTCTGTCAGCGCATGGTGTACCGCCTCCCATATCCATTCCATTTCCCGTTCACCTCCGTTGTTTCATCCTATTCCAGCTCTGCCGCAATGGCGCCGATGGCCTCCAGCGCACGCCTGGCAATCGCCTCGTTTTTTTCTTTTTTACCCTTGACACGCTTTTCCAGCGGGGCCATCAGGCCAAAATTGACGTTCATGGGCTGAAAATCCCCCGCGGCGCCGCCCGCTATGTAATGAGCCAGCGCGCCAATGGCGGTCTCGATTGGAAAATCGGGCGCAGGCTGCCCGCACAGCCGCCGCGCAAGCGACAGCCCCGCCGTCAGCCCGGACGCCGCCGACTCCACATACCCCTCCACGCCGGTCATCTGCCCGGCAAAATACAGGGTTTCCCGGCTGCGCAGCCGGTAGGTTTCGTCCAGCAGGGCCGGGGCGTTGAGAAAGGTGTTGCGGTGCATGACCCCATAGCGCAAAAATTCCGCCTGCTCCAGGCCCGGGATCATCGAAAACACCCGTTTTTGCTCGCCAAACTTCAGGCGGGTCTGAAAGCCCACCAGGTTGTACATGGTGCCGGCGGTGTTGTCCTGCCGCAGCTGTACCACCGCGTAAGGGAGCTTTCCCGTCCGGGGGTCGGGCAGCCCGACCGGCTTGAGCGGCCCAAAGGTGAGTGTGTCCGGCCCGCGTTTTGCCATCACCTCCACCGGCATACAGCCCTCAAACACCGCGCCCCCGTCCGCGCCGTGCACCGGGGCAAGCTCTGCGTGGATGAGCGCGTCATAAAACGCCTCATACTGCTCCTTTGTCATGGGGCAGTTGATGTAATCGGCGCCGCCCTTGCCATACCGCGCCGCGCGGTAGGCAATATCCATATCAATGGAGCCGGCCGCCACAATGGGCGCGGCCGCATCATAAAAATGCAGAAACTCCCCGCCGCACACCGCGCGGATACTATCCAGCAGCGCCCCTTCGGTGAGCGGCCCCGACGCAACAACCGTAGGAACCGATATGTCCAGCGCCGTCACCTCGCCGTGTACCACGGTAATGTTCGGATGCTGGGTGATTTTGGCCGTCACCGCGTCTGAAAACCCCTGCCGGTCCACCGCCAGCGCGCCGCCGGCCGGCACGGCAGTCAAGTCTGCACACGCCATAATCACCGAATGCAGCCGCCGCATTTCTTCCTTCAGCAGCCCGACGGCATTGCTCAGCCCCGCCGCGCGCAGCGAATTGGAGCACACCAGCTCAGACAGCCCCGCATAGTGGTGGGCGGGGGAGTATTTTTCTGGTTTTTGCTCGCACAGCGTCACCTGCACGCCGCGCTCTGCCAGCTGCCAGGCCGCCTCACACCCGGCCAGCCCGCCGCCAATTACCACCGCCTGCATCTATCGTTTTCCTCCCTTTTTGGCCGCCGGCTTTGTTTCCGTCTGTTCCGGCATATCCTTTGCGTCGCACACCGGGCAGTATTTTTTGCCCGATTTCCCCAGCTTTTGAAATAAATGTCCGCCGCATTTGGGGCAGGTTTCGGCAAGCGGACGGTCCCAAGAGGTAAAATCGCAGTCGGGATACCGCTCGCAGCCGAAAAACAGCTTGCCGCGCTTGCTCTTTTTCTCAATAATCCGCGCACCGCATTTGGGGCATGGCACGCCGGTATCCACCACAATGGGCTTGGCGTTGCGGCATTCCGGAAAGCCCGGGCAGGCCAAAAATTTACCATACCGCCCGTGCTTGTACACCATCATGCGCCCGCATTTTTCGCACGGGATGTCAGACACCTCATCCTTGAGCTCCACATCCCCTATCTTTTCCTCTGCCTCGTCCACCTCTTTCTGGAAGGGGCCGTAAAAATCTGCCACCAGCTTGTGCCAGTCCACGCCGCCCTCTTCCACCTCATCCAGCTTTTCCTCCATATTGGCGGTAAAAGTCACATCCACAATATCGTCAAAATGCTCTTTCATAAGGTCGGTAATCAGCATGCCCAGCTCAGTCGGGATGAGCGCCTTTTGCTCGCGCACCACATATCCGCGCGCCGTAATGGTGGCAATGGTGGGGGCATAGGTGCTGGGCCGCCCAACCCCCAGCTCCTCCAGCGCCTTGACCAGGCTTGCCTCGGTATAGCGCGGCGGCGGGGTAGTAAAGTGCTGCTCCGGCTTGAGCGCCGACAGCTTGGGGGTGTCCCCCTTTTCCAGCGGGGGCAGTTTGCCCTCCTTTTCCTCCGCCTCGTCCTTGCCCTCGGTATACAGGGTGGTAAAGCCTGCAAACCGCAGCACCGCCCCCGACGCCTTAAAGGTCACGCCGTTGGCGTCGATGACAGCCGCTACCGTATCATACACCGCGTCGGTCATCTGGCTGGCCATAAACCGGTCCCAGATGAGCTTGTAGAGCTTAAACTGCTCCGGCGTGAGCGAATCCTTCACCAGCGCGGGCGAAAGTTCGGGCAGCGACGGGCGGATGGCTTCATGCGCATCCTGCGCGTTCTTTTTGGTCTTGTACACCCGCGGCGTCCCCGGCAGGTATTCCGCGCCAAACTGCCGGCCGATAAATGCCCGCGCGGCAGCCTGTGCCTCCGCTGAAATGCGCAGGCTGTCGGTACGCATATAGGTGATGAGCCCAACCGTGCCGTGCCCGGCTACCGCCACCCCTTCATAGAGCTGCTGCGCGGCGCGCATGGTGCGCAGCGTAGTAAAGCCCAGCTTGCGCCCCGCCTCCTGCTGCAGGGTGCTGGTGGTAAAGGGCGGCGCAGGTTTTTTTGTGCGCTGTCCTTTTTTGACGTCGGTCACCGTATAGACGGCGCCTTCCACCTTTTTTAAAACCGCATCTGCGTCTTCCTTGGTTTTGAGCGCCTGCTTTTTGCCGCCCATGCCGTAAAAGCGGGCCAGGAACTTCTTTTTATCCTGTATCAGCTCCGCGTCCACCGTCCAAAACTCCTCGGGGCAGAACGCCTCAATTTCCGCTTCGCGGTCGCACACCAGGCGGGTGGCCACCGACTGCACCCGCCCGGCAGACAGGCCCTTTTTGACCTTTTTCCACAACAGCGGGCTGATTTTGTACCCCACAATGCGGTCCAGCACCCGCCGCGCCTGCTGGGCGTCCACCAGGTTTTCATCTATCGCGCGCGGCTGCTTGATGGCCTCCTTAACTGCCGTTTTGGTAATCTCATTGAAGGTCACCCGGCAGTCGGAGTGCTTATCCACCCCCAGCAGGTTTGCCAAATGCCAGGAAATAGCCTCCCCCTCGCGGTCAGGGTCGGTGGCAAGCAATATCTTATCGGCCGATTTCGCCTCTTTTTTGAGCGACTTTACCAAATCGCCCTTGCCGCGTATGGTAATGTATTTGGGCTCAAAGTTGTGCTCGGTATCCACGCCGAGCTGGCTTTTGGGCAGGTCAATCAGATGGCCCATGCTGGCCATCACCTTGTAGCCCCGGCCCAGATATTTTTTGATGGTCGCCGCTTTGGACGGCGATTCGACTATCACCAGTTTTTCTGCCATGCGGTTCGTCCTTTCTCTTTCCAAATATCAACGGGTGGAAAAGGGCAGGCTGTAGCAGCTGCCCGGATGGCTGGCCACCCGCCCGGCCACCTCCAAAAGCAAAAGCTCTGCGTTAAGTTCGGGTACGGTGAGCCCGGTTTTGGCACTCAGCTCGTCAATGTGTACCGGCACGTCGGTCAGCGCCCCCAAAATCCGGCCGGCCGCCGTGCCGCTATCCTCCTCCGGCGGCAGCGCCATGTCGGTAGTATCTGCCAAATCCGCCCGATTATCCGGCGCCGTTCCAATATATGCATCGCGGTACTGGTCCAATACATCGTCGGCGCAGGTCACAACATATGCGCCGTCCCGCAGCAGGTAATTGGGGCCTTTGGACAGCGCGCTGTTGATGTTGCCGGGCACGGCAAACACATCCTTGCCCTGTTCCTGCGCCAGCGAAGCGGTGATGAGCGACCCGCTCTTAATACTGCCCTCTACCACCACAACGCCGCGCGAAATGCCGGCAATGATGCGGTTGCGCTCGGGAAAATGGTGGGGCAGCGGCTCGGCGCCGATGGGATATTCGCTCATCACCATGCCGTTTTGCAAAATGCGGCGCATCAGCCCCGCATTGCTGGGCGGGTAGACCAGGTTGACCCCGCAGCCCAGCACCGCGACCGTTTCACCGCCGGCGCGCAGCGCGCCCTCGTGCGCGGCTGAATCAATGCCGGCCGCCATGCCGCTTACCACCAGCGCGCCGCCGGCGGCAATGCCCTCTGCCAAATGGGAAGCGGCGCTGCGGCCATAGTCGGTGCATTTGCGCGCGCCCACCATGGCCACGCACAGCCGCTCGTTCAAATCGATAAATTTCCCGCGGCAGTAAAGCAGCAGCGGCGGCTTTGCAATGTTGTACAGCAGTTCCGGATAACCCGGCCCGCCCATATGCACCAGCCGCACACCGTTGCGGGAAAGCAAATCCAAATGCTCCTGAAGGCCGTCCAGCGATTTGTCGGAAAGCGCCGCCATATCGGCGTCAGTTAAGTACGCGCACTGGGCTATCTCATTGCCCGAGAGTTCAAATACCCCCTGCGCGCTGCCGCCGCACTGCTCCAAAAGCCGGGCGCACCGCCCGCGCGAGACGCCCTTTGCCATCAGCCACAGCCAATAGAGTTCCTCCACAAGCCCCATCTCCATTTTTGCACGTTTACCAATACGTTACTACAGAAATCCCAATTTGTAAAGTATTTTTTTGGAGCACTGTCAAAATCTTTGATTTTGGTAACAGTGCCCATGCGATAGCTGTCCGCAAATTGGAGCGCCAGCGAACAATGCGCGGCAAACAGCGAACCGCTGGAGCACTGTCAAAATCTTTGATTACAACTTCTTGGCAAGCCGCCGGGGGCATATATGGCAGGGCATGCTTCTTTTTTGTGCAGCTTCCACATAAAATAATAAAAATGTTTGGCATATTCAAGACAGGATTTCCAACATCCAGGGCGAATTTTACAAGTGGTAAGTGTTTTCTATTTTAAAGGAGGAATGTGTGATGACTAGTACCGACAAGATCAGGAACGTCTGCCTGATGGCGCATGGCCATGCGGGCAAGACCAGTTTGTGCGAAGCGATGCTGTACGAAACAAAAGCAATCGACCGCAAGGGAAAAATTGCGGACGGCAGTACCACATCCGACTTTGACCCCGAAGAGGTCAAACGCCAGGTTTCCATCAATACCTCCATCATCCCCATCCAATGGAAAGACACCAAAATCAATCTGATTGACGCGCCCGGCATTTTTGATTTTGCGGGCGAACAGCTCGAGGCAGTGACAGCGGCCGACGCGGCCATTATTGTGGTCAGCGGCAAATCCGGCGTATCGGCCGGTACAGAGAAAGCGTGGGAGCTGGCCAAGCAGCGCGGCCTGCCCGTCATTTTCTTTGTCAATAAAATGGACGATCCCAAGGCGGACTATGACCGGACGCTTTCCCAGTTAAAAGAGGCGTTCGGCAAATCGGTCGCGCCGTTTACATATCCCATCAAGCAGGGCGACAACCCGTTTGCCGGCCAGGTGGACATTGTGACCATGGAGGCCAAGATGTTCAACGGCAAAGACGGCGTGTACGGGCCGATACCCGACGATATGCTTCCGGTAGCCAGCGCCGGGCGCGATATGCTGCTGGAGGCGGTTGCCGAAGTCAGCGAAGAGCTGATGGAAAAATATTTCAACGGCGAAGAATTTACCGCCGAAGAAATCCACAACGCGGTAAAAGCCGGCATTGACGACCGCTCCATGGTGCCGGTTGTCTGCGGCAGCGCGGCGGCGCAGACCGGTATCCACCGCTTAATCCACCTGATATGGGAATACCTGCCCGCCCCAAACGAGGCGGCAAAGCCGGTGGCGCAGGATGCAGACGGCAACCCGGTGGAAATTGCCTGCGACGCAGGCGCGCCGGTATGCCTGCAAGTGTTTAAAACGGTGGTGGACAGCTATATCGGCAAGCTGTCTATCTTCAAGGTACTATCCGGCACGGTAAAACCGGATATGGCGGTGGCAAACCCCAACCGGGATGGCCAGGAAAAAATAACCAAGCTCTATACCCTGTGCGGCAAAAAGCAGACGGAGGTGCAGGCGCTCTGCGCCGGCGACATTGGCGCAACCACAAAGCTGGCGCTCACCAAAACG
>CALGRC010000126.1 GCA_937959315.1 uncultured Clostridia bacterium
GTAATCCAATCCGGCCCGTTTTAATTTTTTATCGTCAATGGTAAAGCCCATGGGCTTTACGATATGTAGTTTTGACCCTGTCGCCGCACAGGTACGGGCAATATTGCCGGTATTTTGCGGGATCTCCGGTTCTACCAGCACCACATTCATGCCATCATCAGCCCCCGTCTGCGCAAAAATGCGCCAATGCGCTCCATCGCTTCGTTTATCTGGTCAATGCTGTACGCATATGACACCCGGATAAACCCTTCCCCGCTTTCTCCAAACGCAGTACCCGGCACCACCGCCAGTTTCTGATCCTTCAGCAGTTCTTCGCAAAACTGCTCGCTGGAAAGCCCGGTGGAACGGATGGACGGGAAAATATAAAACGCCCCCCGCGGGTCAAAACAGGCCAGCCCCATGCGGTTGAAACCGTCCACAATCACTTTGCGGCGGCAATCATATTCCTCCCGCATACGCGCCACATCCTCTGCGCCGTTTTTCATGGCCTCCACTGCCGCATACTGGCTGACCGACGGCGAACACATAATGGCATACTGGTGGATTTTTGCTGCCTGCTGCATAAACGCCTGATCCGCCAGCAGGTACCCCAGCCGCCAGCCGGTCATGGCAAACGCTTTGGAAAACCCATTTACCACAAACGTCCGCTCCCGCATGCCAGGCAGCGATGCGATGGACACATGCTGGCCGCCATAGGTCAGCTCTGCATAGATTTCATCCGACAGCACCATAAAATTATGCTCTACCGCCAGCCGGGCAATGGGCTCCAAATCCTCCCGCGTCATGATTGCACCAGTCGGGTTGTTGGGATAAGACAAAATGAGCAGCTTGGTACGCGGCGTAAGCTTTGCTTCTACGTCTTCCCTTGTCAGCTTAAATTCATTTTCCGCCCGGGTGACAATGGGCACCGGCGTACCGCCGGCAAGCGCCACACACGGGTTGTAGCACACAAAGGACGGCTCGGGCACCAATACCTCATCCCCAGGCCCAACCACCGTCCGTATCGCTAAATCCACCCCTTCGCTGCCGCCGACCGTAACGGTAACCTCGCTGGCCGGATCATACTGTAAATCAAATTTCCCCACGTATTTGCAGATTTCCTGCCGCAGTTCCAAAAGCCCTGCATTAGCCGAATAGTGCGTCCGCCCTTTTTCCAGAGAATAAATACCCGCCTCGCGGATATGCCAGGGGGTAACAAAGTCCGGCTCCCCCACCCCCAAAGAAATGGCGCCCTCCATTTCATTTACCACATCAAAAAATTTCCGGATTCCCGACGGCTTCATATCCGCCACCGTCCGGTTGATAAACTGTTCTGGTTTGAATCCGCTCACAGGGTAATCACCTGCCTGTCGTCTTTCTCCGGCTCGCCAAAAATTACATTTTCATCCTTGTATTTTTTGAGCACAAAGTGCGTTGCTGTATTAATCACACATTCCATCGGCGCAAGCTTGGTAGACACAAACAGCGATACCTCTTTGAGCGTACGCCCCTCCACAATAACCGTCAAATCAAACGATCCAGCCATTAAATAGAGCGACTTGACCTCCGGATACTGGTAAATACGCTCGGCAATCTTGTCAAACCCATCCCCCCGCTGCGGCGTGACATTGAGTTCAATCAGTGCCGTTACAAACTCTTTATCGGTCTTTTCCCAGTTTATCACGCTTTTATTTTTCAAAATCACCTTATCTTTTTTGTATTGTGCAATGGCCGCTTCTACCGCTTCCACGCTCTGGTCGGTCATCACCGCCAGTTGTTCGCTGGACAGCATACAGTCTTCTTCCAGCAATTGCAGCAGTTTATCCATATCTTCCGCCCCTTTCTTTATTGATTCACACCATATTTCGCTTTTATTTCATGCCGCCGGTTCAAAACCGTATGCACCGCCCAAATGACAGCGGATACCAACATCAGGTCAAAATAGATGCCAAAGCAAAACAGGTTGCGCGAAATGGCCGCTTCGCCGGTCAAAATGACCGTACCGACAAGCTCAATCAACGCCGCCACAGGCAATATCGCCAGTACACCTGCCAAAAAGACATTTTTGCCGTCCCCTGCTGCGCGGTATTTACGTACATTGACCACACACATTGCTATATATGCCGCACAAAACAGCAATATCATCCACAGCCCCTTGGGAAGAACCGTCCGTTTTAGGAAACTCCAAACCTTCAGCGCCATCTGGCCTTTCCAGCCGCCACCGCCATAATCCAGATATCCCTGGGTCAGGAAATAGGAATTATCCGCCGCGATATTTAGTTCCCGGAGCAACGCCGACGGATGGGTCAGATAAAATATAGCAATATCGCCGTATGTCACGCCGTCCGCTGCGCTGCGGTCTGCCCCATCCGTCTCATAATAGGTTTTCCCTGCAAGGGCCGGGCTGGCTCCCAGCGCTTGTGCATCGGCCTCTAAATCTTTGCTGCCCTTTAGCGCGCCGTAAAACACCGCGTGGAATTTCCCTTCCTGCTCCGCTGGGACAGGGGTAGCAAAAAGACTGAACACGCACGATACCGCAATGGCAACTGCACAAACCCAGCATGCAGCTTTTAACCGGCCCATCTGGGGCAGCCGCACCGTCCAAACCGCTGTAAATGCCAAGCCCAATCCAGCCAGGAAATTGAGCTTGCGGGTAAAAACAAACGCTACTGCCAGCAGGGTATAGAGCGCCAATTTCCACCACTTCATTTCGTGCCGCATGGAAAGCACCGACGCAGCCAATGCAAACAGCAGTACAAAAGACAAGGCATCCCGGTAAAACGAATTCAAATAGGCCAGATATCCCAAATCACAAAATACGATGACAAACAAGGCGCCGACGGCAAGATTGACCCACAGCCCCGTATATTGCAACTGTTTTAATATCACATATAGCGAACCCAAAAAGATGGCGGCATACACGCTTCCCAGCAGTTGGACCGGGAATGCCGAAAACAGCTTTCCAATCTGCGCCAGCGCGGATAAAAACCACTCGTACAGCCCTCGTGCGCCGTCGCCGTCCATTATGCCGTACACGCCGCTGATTGCAGAGGCATCGGCGCCATCCGGCGTAAACAGCCCCACATGGGTCAGCGTTTCATACTGCTCGCTGCCGCCGCCCAGCCCAAACACCGGCGGTATAATCACTGTATACAGCACCAGCAGTACAGCCAGCAGCCAAAAAATCTGATAGGGTTTGATATGTCCGCCCATGGTCATGCAGTTCCCGCCTTTCCATTTCTTCCTGGTACACTGTCAGTATATTACCAAATATACAACAAATCCGTATATTTTTCAAGCATTTTCTGCCGAAATATGAAAAGCACGGCATTTTTGCCGTGCTTTTCACGATTGCCTATTTGGTTGCCACCTTTATACGCCCAATTCTTCCTGCAGCGCCGCCCATACATCTGCTGTTTCAAAGCCCCGCCGCCAAGAGCCGACGCCAGCCAGGCCATACCGGTTCACCAGTGCGGCCTTGCGCCGGATGGATGCGGCGTTTTCCATCCAAATAGAAAATTCCGAGCCGCCTGTGCTCCACTTGGCCACATCCTGGCCGTCGGCGGCACTGTAAGTGAAAACAGCATTGTTCTGCGCGGCCAGTTCATTTGCGTGCGCCATGGATATCGCGCTGGTTTTAACCACCCTGCCGTTTTTGACCTCCCACGACCGGTTGTAAAACGGTACGCCCAAAATGACCCGCTCTGCCGGTACTTCCTCCAGCAGCGACTTGATCGACGCCTCTACCCAGCTAAGTCCCGCCACCGGGCCGGGCGCGGTGCTCCAAGTGCCGTTTTGGTCGTATGCCATCAGCACCACATAATCGGTGTAGCGGGACAGCGCATCCCGGTTGAAGCACAGCGACCAGTTGCCGCCGGTTTTATCGTATTTGTTGACGTCCACCGACGTCATCATCCCCAGTTCCCGCATAGCCAGCGAAACCTCCCGCACATGTGCGGTATAGTCGTCCCGGTTGGCAACGTACATATATTCAAAGTCAAAATTGATGCCGTCCAGCCGGTAAGCCAACGCACGGTCAACGAGTATCTCAAGCGCCGCCCGCTGTGCGGCGTCATCTGCAAAAAACCGCTGCGCGGTTTCCAGCGTAAAATCGCTGCGGTACATGGGCCACAGCTCATAACCGTTTTGCCGCGCATAGTCCAAATAGGACTGCCTGGCATTATCCGACAGCCGGATTTTATAGCCGTCCCGGTCATAAATGGTGGTTGCCACCGGGTATACGCTGCCGGTGTCCATTTCAAACCATGCCGGCGACAGTGCAGTGACCCCGTCCGGCGCATAATCAGGCGGGTTCTGAAAAACCTCCCAGGTCAGGTTGATGGGCGTTTCAGACCCAAAATGGGTATCCGTCCGGTATACCGTCCACTTTCCTTCCCTGTAAGACAAATAGATATCCCGGCTGGTCGGATGGCTCTTTTGCCGCACCTCTCCGCCGGCATTGGTTACCGTATAATCGGTGCGGTAGGACACCGCTGCCCGTGCCAGGCTGCCGGTTACCGATACCGCCGTCACAGACGGCGTACCCATTGTCTGGGAAACCGTCCCGCCATGGGCGCGGATAATCTCCTGCACCTGCCGGCGGAACAGCAAATCGTCCGGCTCGCTTCCCTGCGCCAGTGCAAGTGCCCGGTCATCGGCGCCATAGGCCGCATAGGAAGCCGCCAAGTCGGAAACCTCCGCCTGCGACGACGCGCTTTCATGCACCTCCAGCATCCGCACCAGCATAGCAGCAGCCTCGGCGCGGGTGGCGTTTTCATACGGCCGGAAGGTATTGTCGCTGTATCCATTGACAATCCCCAACCCCACTACGGTCTCCAATTCTGCGCGGTAGGGATAAGCTTTCCCGATATCGGAAAAACGCACCCCCGCCCGCTCCTCTTTTTGCAGCAGGCGGGCGAGCATCAACACAATTTCCTCGCGCGTCACATGGGCGTCGCGTGAAAAAGTGCCGTCCGGGTTCCCTACGATAATCCCCATCTCTTTGGCTTTGGAAATATTATCATAAAAGATATCGCCAGGTACAATATCCGGGAAATAAGTGCTTCCGGTATACCCCTCCATCCGGTATACCGCACGGGTGAGCAGCGCGGCAAATTCTGCGCGGGTAATGGGCTCCTCTGAACGGGACTCCCCCTGATACCCTTGAAATACCCCCATATCGTGCAGCGCCGTCATCTCTTCTTCCGCCCAGTGACGGTCAATGTCCATCAGCATTTTCGGCTGTATCCCAGTTGCATGCGCGGGTGTCAGCAATGTTGTCAGCATCAGCAGCAAGGCTAGCATCCGCCATTTCATCAACATACCCTCCTATATATCCAGAATATATACTATCTTACCATACCGCTGCATAAAGATAAAGGAGTAATCTTTTCCTTCCCTTCCAGCGCCTATTATGGTATAATAGGTAACGGAAAAACCATTTATTGAAAGAGGGGGTAATTTGCAATGAAAGTACCGTTTTCTACACTCAAGAAGGATGCAAAAGCGGCCCTGCGGGGGCACTGGGGAAATGCCATCGGCATATTGGCCGTCTATCTGCTCATCCTATGCGCGGTATCGGGTATCATTATGATATTCTATCCGTTTGCAGAGGTGATGGAACTGGCGATGAGCGGCGAGGCTGACCCATTGATGGCGCTGCAGGTATTCCCGAGTATGAGCGGCATGTGGCTGGTTAGTATCCTGCTGTCCATTTTCTTTCTGGCGCCTCTTGCCGGCGGATACCTAAAAGTATGGCTGGACCGCTCCCGCGGGCTGGACACGAAAATTAGCACCTTGTTTTCTATATTTTCCAAAAAGTACACTGCATTTTTAAAGACCTATCTTTGGATGCTGCTGTTTACCTACTTATGGTCGTTGGTGCTGAGCGCCGCAGTCGGCATCTGTATCGCCATTGCCGTCGCCATACCCGCCCTTGGTATCTTACTGATGCTCGGCGCGCTGCTGGGGTATATCCTCATTGTCCTGCGGTATACAATGACCTTCTATATCTTTTTAGACAATCCGGAACTGAGCTGGCGGGCCACCTTAAATGAAAGCAAGCGCATGATGGCCGGCAACCTGTGGCGGTACATCGGCCTGAGCCTGAGTTTTATCGGCTGGCTGCTGCTGTGCGTACTGATAATCCCCGTCCTGTGGATAGAGCCGTACATGAACACCACCATGGCAAATTTCTACCGCAGCTTGAAAGGGGAATACAACCAGCAGCCTCAGCAACCCGAACCCCCGCAGTTGGATGATTAAAAGTAAAAACGGCCGGAAATCCGGCCGTTTTTTCCATAACTGCCACTTTTTTGAAATCAACATTGAAATTGTTTGGAAATTTGTGATATTTGTGGTATAATAAGAAAAAACACTGAACTTACAAAGGAGGAAAGAAGTACCATGAATAAACAGCAGGTCATCACCAAAATCTGCGATGCAGGTATTGTTGCGGTTGTACGGGCGGAAAGCGCCGACAAGGCCAAACGGATTGCCGACGCATGCCTGGAAGGCGGCGTCCCGGCAGTCGAAATCACCTTTACCGTGCCGGCGGCGCACAAGGTCATTGAAGAGCTGGCGAACTACTATAAAAACGGCGAAATTATCTTAGGCGCCGGCACCGTGCTGGATTCAGAAACCGCACGCATCGCCATTTTGTCAGGCGCACAGTATGTCGTCAGCCCTGCGCTGGACGAAGATACCATCAAACTGTGCAACCGCTATGCCATTCCCTGCATGCCCGGCGTTATGACGCTCGCTGACGTCATCAAAGCGCTGGAGCTGGGCTGTGACATCATCAAGCTGTTCCCCGGCGAAGCATTTGGCCCCGCTATGGTAAAAT
The DNA here is from genome assembly GCA_937959315.1 of uncultured Clostridia bacterium. GTDB lineage: Bacteria > Bacillota > Clostridia > UMGS1810 > UMGS1810 > CALGRC01. The sequence goes on from CALGRC010000126.1 coordinate 6,824, forward strand.
CCATCAAAGGCCCCATCCCGCAGGCCAACATCATGCCTACCGGCGGCGTGGATGTCAACAACGTTTCCCAGTGGTTTAAAGCTGGCGTTGTAGCTGTCGGCGCAGGCAGCGCGCTTACCGCGGGCGCTAAAACCGGCGATTACAAAGCCGTTACGGAAACAGCAAAACAGTTTGTAGAAAATATCCGCAACACACGGGTACAGCTTTCAAAATAACCATTTCTTTTACAGGGGGAAAATCCTATGGCAAAAAAAGTTGTCACATTCGGTGAAATTATGCTCCGGCTGCAAACGCCGGGCTACAAGCGGTACATCCAGGCCCAAAGCTTTGACATAGAATACGGCGGCGGCGAGGCCAATGTGGCAGTATCGCTGGCAAATTACGGCATGGAAGCATGCTTTGTCACCAAAATCCCGCAAAACCCCATCGGTGACGCCTGCATTGCCACGCTGCGCAAACACAACGTCTGCACCAGGTATATCGCGCGCGGCGGCGAACGGCTTGGTATCTATTTTGTGGAAAAAGGGGCGTCCCAGCGTGCGAGCAACGTCACCTATGACCGGGCGCACTCGTCCATTTCCACCGCGCAAAAGGAAGATTTTGACTGGGCCAACATCTTCGACGGCGCTGCCTGGTTCCACTTTACCGGCATCACGCCGGCCCTGTCGGACGACGCGGCGGCCATTTGTTTGGAAGCTTGTAAAAAAGCCAAACAGATGAATGTAAAAATCAGCTGTGATTTAAATTTCCGTAAAAAGCTTTGGACCAGCGAAAAAGCAGGGAAAGTGATGGGCGAGCTTATGCAGTATGTAGATGTGCTGATTGCCAATGAGGAGGACGCTGAAAAGGTATTTGGCATCAAGGCATCCGGCACCGATATCACCGGAGGCAGCCTGTCGGAAGAAGGGTACAAGGACGTTTGCAAACAACTGGTTGACCGGTTTGGCTTTGAAAAGGTCGCCATCACGCTGCGCGAGAGCATCTCCGCCTCAGTCAACGACTGGGCAGCCCTGCTGTATGACGGCAGTGATTTCTACAAATCCAAAAAATATCATATCAGCATTGTGGACCGCGTAGGCGGCGGCGATAGTTTTGGCGGAGGGCTGATTTACGCTATTTTAGAAAACTACTCCATGCAGGACACCATTGAATTCGCCGTGGCGGCGTCTTGCTTAAAACACAGCATTGAAGGCGATTTCAACTTGGTTTCGGTCAGCGAGGTCAAAACGCTCATGCAAGGCGACGGCTCCGGCCGTGTCCAGCGGTGAATTTTTAAACAAAAAGAACGCATCCTATTCGGTGCGTTCTTTTTTTATTTGTTCTGCAATCAAATACCGCGGACGTCCTTTAATTTCCTCGTAAATTTTAGCAATGTAATTGCCAACCACACCCAGGCCCAGCATAATGATACTGCCAGTGATGATAATGAGCAGAATGACGGTTGTGAATCCATCCA
>CALGRC010000127.1 GCA_937959315.1 uncultured Clostridia bacterium
CAAAAATCCTTTCAATAAAATGATACAAGGAACGGCCATGCCCAAACCACTGGCCACCGCCGCCCCGGTCATGCCCATATCCCATACCTGAATCATCAAAAAGTCAAACACAATATTAATCCCGCCGCCAATGAAAGCACTGACCATGGCCAAAGTGGATTTACCGGAACCAATGGTATAAATCTGAAGTACAGCAAATAAAATTTGCGGAATAATAAAAAAACTATAGGCAAAAAGATATTCCCGACACAGCTCTGTTACAGACGGCGCTGCGCCAAAAATGCCGACAAGCGGTTTTGTCCACAACAAAAAAACGCTGCTGAAAATCAATCCCACCCCGGCTGCAACCAACGTAAGGGCAGTAAAGTTCTGCCGTGCCTCCTGCTCCTTTCTTTCCCCCATTTTTTTCATGACAACAGCGCTGCCCCCAGAGGCAAACATGGCACCGATGGCAATAAAAAAATTAAAATACGGCGATATCAATGTTAAAGACGACAACGCCTCATCGCCTAAAATATTGGCAATAAACATACCGTCAATCATAGAGTAAGAAGCCTGCACCAGCGTCATAAAAATGGTAGGCAGGGTAATCGCCAGAATTCCGGCAACAGTTATGGATTTTTTGTAGATACTTTCGTTCATCAATAGCACTCCTTTTCATTCACAATGTTTTATGCTATAATCAGCATAAAGGATACAGTAACTGTAATGTCAAGAGGTGAATTTTATGAAAAATAAGCATCCTTATCTTACCGCGGGCGAACTGGCCAAGATACACGGCTTAAACAAAAGAACCCTGCATTATTACGATGAAGCCGGCATTTTTTCCCCTGTATGCAAAGGAGAAAACGGATACCGTTACTATACGTTTGAACAAAGCATGGAATTGGAGCATATTCTTGCCCTGCGGGAACTGAATATGTCTGTCGAAGAAATCAAACAGTACATGCAGCGTCCAAACCCGCAAGATTTCTGCACCCTTGCCACAGACAAAATTGTCCAAATTGATCAGACCATCGACCGGTTAAAACAATTGAAATTGCGATTGCAGCAAAAAAAAGATACCCTGCTGCGATGTCAGGATATCTATCATGGAAAAATTGAAATAGCAACATTGCCCAGGCAATATTTGCTGCTGACACCACTGGAAATCAGTTACGTTACCCATGACAGTCTGGTCAGCAATGTAGGCAATATTTTAGAACACTTGAATGCATCGCTGCAAACAGGCGGCTACCGAAAAAACTGCGGCAGCTATATCTCATTAGAAAAAATTCAGGCAGGAGCCTTTCAACACTATGACGGTATTTTCA
>CALGRC010000128.1 GCA_937959315.1 uncultured Clostridia bacterium
ATTTTCAAGGCTTTTGGAGGATTTTATTAAAACACTGTAACCTCTGTTGAGAGGTCATAATTTACTGATATTCAAATTATGATTTGGCAATATCGGTTTATATTTTTCTGTCATTGCTTACACTCCACCTCATGTTTCCCGCCGGTACCATGGAAGCCGTTCCAATGGTGCATCGACGGTTTTTACACAGGGCCCGGCCACTTGGGTTCCATCTTCCCCGCGCCATTTGCCCGCAGGGAATACGACGCTGCGGCTGCGTGCCCCTTTCTCCAATACCGGCGCTGCCAATATCTGCCCGCCCAGCATAAACTGGTCGCTGACATGCTCATAGCCGGCGCCCGGGTAATTGTACGCCAAATGGCGCAAAATAGGCTCTCCTGTTTGGGCAGATTCCTTTGCCAGCCGTATGATATCGCCGGCAGCCTGCAAATGGGTTTCCACCGCCTGCTTGCAGATGGCCGCATGCCGGCCGTCCAGCACCCGCCATGGCGCCAGCGAAAACTGCATCATCGGGAAGAGCGCCGCACACTGCGCATACCGCACAAACAGCTCCTGGTCAAACGCATACCCTTCCGGAAAGCTGGCAAAGTCGCCCCCGCCAATCATATCCGGACAGACAAAAGCGTATCCCGCCAGCCCCTGCGCCAGCGCATTGGGAATCAGCGAACCCAAGCCGTCGTCATCCCAACTATGCAGCTTGTCCCGCAGCCGCTGTACCAGCGGCTGGCCTGCCATTTTCCAGCAGGCGCGGTATTCGTTCCATGGATAATCCAATCCGATTTTTGCCCAGGCTTCGCACTGTACCGTGCCGTCAGACGGCAGGCAGCATTGGTCGTCTGCGCGGTAATATTCCGGATCGCCCGCGTCAAATTTAAACCCATCCACGCCATATGCCGTCATCAAATGGTTTAATTTTTCCTGAAACCATGCGGCCGCTTTGGGATTGGTCAAATCCAGCACCGCGCTGTAACCGTTCCACCATTTGCGGACGGCAGGTTCCCCGTCTGCCCCGCAAACCAGGCAGCCGCGCTGCTCCAATTCCCGGAACGCACGGCTGTCCGGGCTGACAAACGGGCATACCCACAACATGACCCGAAAACCTAACTGATGCAGCTGCTCCAGCATAGCTTTTGGATCCGGAAACCGGTCTTTACGAAACTCCCATTCGCCGTAATCCTCGTTCCAACTGTCATCTATCATCAGCACCCCGGGCGGATAACCATTTTCCAGCACATGGTGCGCATATTCAATGATTTTATCCTGTGTAGGCTCATACAGCATTTCAATCCACGTGTTGTACTGCGGCGCAGAAAACAGCAATTCCGGCGGCATACGGTTGGAAGCGGGGAAAAAAGCATTTGCAGCATGCCGGTATGCCTGCCGCAAATTTTGGTACCCATCCCCGCATGCAATGGTATCCGTCTTGCTCTCCAGCTCTATCCTGCCATCTTCAAACCGGATACGGTACGGCCCTTCCGACCAGATGTACCGGCCCTTATTGGATACAAACAAGGGATTGCACTGGTTCCCTGCAAAATCAACGGAAAAATCCGCCTCATAGCTGCCCTTCCCAAACGGCATACGGGTGCCGTGGTGGATATTGCCGCCCCACCACAGCTCCCCTTCTAATAGCTTCATTCGTTTTTGCATGTTTTTCTCCTATTGTGCAGTGCTGACCAGTTCAAAGTAGAAACTTTTATCGGTGTCCAGCTTAAGCACCATATCCGTACCGTTGCGCACCGTGATGGGAATGGACTCGACGCGGTTGCCATAGAAATCCACCTTATACGCCTTGAAAGTCTTGGGGTCAAGGGCTGTGGTCACCGTCACCTCTGCCGTTTCACTTTTGACCAGGTTGGGCAGTTTCCCGCGGACATATTTCATATCCTGCTGCCCCACCTTAATAAACTGCTCGTCGGTTGCGGCTGCATTGGTGATATAGACAATCTGCATCCGGCTGCTCTCGTTAAGCGGTTTGTCGTCGGTAGATGCAATACTGATGGCCACTTCTTCCTCGTCAGCACGGATTTTCGCATATTTGTAAGTATACAGGTTTTTGTCCAGCGTACCGGTAGTGCCAGCAAAATACGGCGTATCCACCGAAAAGCTGTTAAGGTTTAAATCAAATATCAGCTCGCCCGTCTCCGATACCAGCTTGTTGCTGTTGAGGTTTTCCAGCATAAAGGCTTTCAGCTCTTCATCATCCAATGCGTTGATAAATACCTCTGCAACCTCTTTTTGCGTCATCTCCTCGTTGATAGCCAGACGGTTTTCCTCGGGGAAGTCGCCGGCGGCAATCTGCTCCGGCGTCATATCCGGCGTAATTTTATACACAGCGTACGGCTCGCCGAGGCCTTTCTTATATACGCTTTCCATCTTGAACATGTGTGGGATGTAAAGCATATTGAACTTTTTATAGTCATCGGTGGTGGCGGCCATGGTGGTGGTCGCCAGCTCCTCGTCCAGCACCATGACAAACCGCGTATTGGCCGGCGTGATATGCCCGCGGCGGAAAATCATGCTCGCCTGGTATTCAGATGCCGAAACAACCATATCGGTCAGCGAATCAAAGGACTGAAAATTATTCATTCGCACTTCTGTTGTAAGATCGCGTACTTTACTTGCAAAATCAAAACGGTTTAAAATATCCCAATCCTGAAATGCACCGACGGCTGATACCATCATGCCGACATCCTCTCGGCCCTCAGTCGGCCACTCCTGCGTAAATTCGGTGATGGCGACCGGCTTGTTGAGGTTCTGGAACAAGCTGATGACCGGGATGTAATTGCGCATAAACGGCTGCCCGCCCTGCACCACATACTTTTCCTTGGATTCCGGGTCAAATATCGCGCTGTACCGGATATGCGAGTTTGGAATATAGGTAAACGAATCGCCCATCCCGCTAATTAGGCCGTTATACAGGTGCGTTTCATGCACATCTGCATGTGACCGGTAGAAATTTGCGGCGTCATCATTGATGTGGTTAAACCCGCCGATGGGCACCTTGACGCCGATTTCCTCTGTCAAGTAACGCTTCATTTCCTCATAGGATTTGAGCGTGATATAGCTGAAATAATCCAGCATAGCAGATGCCTGCTCGCTGTTGGCCTGCCAGTACATGCCCGGCACCTTGTCAATGGGCTCACGGCCTTTTTCCTGCAAATATTTGTTGATTTCTACTTCCAGATATTCCTGCGTCTTTGCATTGAGGCTGGTATTATACAACAAGTTTTCATTCCACGGCGAGACGCCCACTAGGATGGGATCATCCTTAAGCGCCAGCCCGGTGTAGGGATTGACATGGCACAAAAGCTGCTCCGCCATCTGCTGCCATAGCACCATACCGTCCGGCATCAGCACCGACAGGCAGGGGGCAGACAGCCCATAGCCGGAAAGGCTTGGCACACTGTCAAAATCGGCATATGCCACCACATCGACATTGATATAGATGCCATGCTGTTTTAAAGCATAAACAAAATAGTCAAAGTTCTCAACCGTTTCCTGATAAGCTTCCAGCGTCAGCGAGGTTGGTTTTTGGTATAATCCGTTTTCCCATTCCTCCATCACATCGTTTGCATGGAAGCGCGCAATGTTATAGCCAAAGGCTGCATAACGCTCGACGATGATATCTATTTCCTGCTTCATTTTATCATTGTCAATGCTAAAATCATACCCAACGCTTAGGTTGTTTCCATAAAACTTCACCGGCTTATCCGGTTCGTTTTCAAAATAATAGTTGCCTTTTTCATCAATTTTCAAAAAGCCGCGTTTATCAATCTCTGTGGCGCTTGCGTTGAGATACGACATATCCAAAATGCTGTCTTCCGTAACCCTTGGCTCAGTAGAAATGGGGAACCAGCCGTTTTCCTCGGTCAGCTTCCTGGGGATTTCCCCTTCGATATTGAGCGGCTGCTCGTCGGAAAAGCCGATGATAACCACATCGTCCACCGCATATTGCTGCTGCTTGTAGTAGAGCCCCACAACACCCTTTGCAATCAGGTTATCTGCATCCTCGTCCTTGGCTGTCAGCACCGTTTCTCCGTTAAACGACGCCTGCAATTCTTTTTGATTGATCTCGATTTTCACAGTCTGAAATTCACCGGCTGGCCATTGCTCCAGTTGAGCGGTTGCAAGCGTAGACAGGCTGCCGCCCAGGCTCTTTACAAAGCTGAGTTCACCCGACTGCGGCGCATAACGCAGCGCATAATAATCCTGCCAGCTGGCATAGCGGACATAGAACATCATCTGCGACGCATCTGTGCTGCCTTCCCAGTTGTCAACCTTGAGCTTCAATTCATAAGAATAATTGGCCCATTCCGGGTCGCCGATGATACCGCGGCCCTCCTGCTTGATATCCCGGACAGCCATATAGTAGTTGCCGTTATCCGACGCAATCTGAAAATCGGCGCTGACCGCCGCCCATCCGTTGATATAGCCTGTTTCAAAATCATCGGTAAACAATACCGACTCTGCCATGACAGCGGTCCCTCCCGGCAGCAGCCCAAGCAAAAGGCTGATTACCAGGATCCACATCACGGATCTTTTCCGTTTTAACAAAACCATCGCCCCGCTTTCCTATTGTCTGTTTTTACTCCAACACCAGCGGTTCACAAAGCGGATTCATGGTAGTATATCCATCCCACAGCATAATTTCCAGCTGATAGCCGTCTAAGCTGGGAATATCATCCGGCAATGTGAGCTCCGCCTTCACCTCTGCTAGGGCGCCGGCCTGCCCTACGGCAGACGAACCCGTAACCAAAACCGGCTCCTGGCCATTCGACAACTGCAAAATCAGCGAACCCGCCCGCTCAGTATCGATATCGCCCGGCAAATATGCAGATACGCTGATCACATCGCCCGGCGCGCATGTATCCAGCGACTCAACGGGCTTCCCGTTTGCCTTGATGTCAAACCCTTCCATATCCTTAAGTACAATATCGTCAAATTTGATTTTCTGAATCCAGTTGCCCATGCCAAATAATCCGCTGGGGAGCGGCTCCGGCATGACGGTATTCAAAACCAACGTACCGTCAAAATATACGGTTACATCGGTTTCCAGCACCTCCACCTTGATGTTATGCCAGCTCCCCGGCTCGACGGTGAGGACGCTTTCCCCATAGGTTTCCTTTACATTGCCCGGGTTCATACGGAAAACCCGGACAGTACCCTGCCCGTTCTGCTCATACGGATAAAACCCAACCCGCACATAGTCCTCCCAACTGGTATAGGACAAATAAAAATAATAGCTGGGCTGCCAGTCCTGGTTATTCAATTCCGGCAGCATAATCCTGGCTTCCATTACATAGTTTTCAGGTACGTTGACTTTGTTCCGAAACTCGGCCGCATCTGTACCGCTGGTGGTATTGGTATCAAAAAACAATGCATGCCCGCCGTCTTCGGTTTCATCCACCTGGAAATATCCCGAAGTCGTCCACTGGTCTAAATTGCCGCTTTCAAAATCCTCTTCAAAAAGCGACGCCGCCATAACCGGTGTGCAAACCATAGCCGCAACCAGCAGCGAAAGTACCACCACACTGCTCCATAGCACTTTTGAACCTCTCATTTCGACTCCTCCTTCTGCTAGCATCATTCCAATACGCCATTTGCTATAACTGGCTGTAATGTTTCATCCCATAAAAACGCCTTGATTTGATATTCCTCCATCTGCTGCTTTGGCAAAACCATATCAATTTGTGCACCTGCTGCATCCGCAACCTGCTTACAAACTGCGCTTTGTAAATCCCCCTGCCGGTACAATGCCATTGCCAATAAATACGGGCCTTCTGCCGCAGACAATTCTGCCGCAGCCGTGACGTGCCCGCCGCCAGTGAGCTGTGCCATATCTGTTACCGGCATGCCGTCCTGCGCAAAGCGGAACCCATCCTGTACAATCTCAAACCCAAACCCGCTGTCCACAGAAAGCGGGATATGCAATGTATTGCCCTCTATCGTGATATCCAGCCGTTCCAGCCGGTTCCCGTTCATATCCAACCGATACGCCGCATACGAGGAAGGCTGTCCTTCTACCGTAACTGCAATCTCCCCAGTTGCCTGTTTTACCAATGTTGGCAGCGCCCCGCGGTAATAGGTCACGCTGCCGCCGTTTTCCACCTGCTTTTCGCTGGCGGCTTTGACGTCAGTGGTATACAGCGCCAGCAGCCGGCCGCTTTGCGCTATGGGCTTGCCGTCCAGCGCCGATACCGTCATAGTCCCTTTTTGTATATCCCCGCGGAGCGTTACACCGCCAAGCTCCAGCACCTGGCCGTCCAGCGTACCGGCAGCGCCTACCATGTAGGGCGTCTGCACCATAAAGGTATTGGCGGACATGTCAAACAGCAGTTCCCCGGTTTCCGAAAGCAATTTGTCCTGCCCCAGATAGTCCAGCATTTTTTCTTTTTGCCCGGTATCGTCCAATGCGTTGATAAACGTCTGTGCAACTTCCTTTTTGGTCATGCCGTCTGCCAGCGGCAGCCTATTGCTTTCCGGAATCGCACCGGAGGCAATCTGCTCCGGCGTCAAATCAGGCGTAACCTTATAAACCGCAAAGGGCTGCTCCGCCTGGTCTACATAAACCGTTGCCATTTGAAACAAATGCGGAAGATATGCCATATCCAAATCGTCCCAATCGGTATAAACCGACGCGCCATGCGTCTGCGTCCAGCTCTTGTCGCGGACAATAACAAACCTTAGCGGCGCTTCTGTGACATTCCCCCGCTGTACCAGCAGATTTGCCTGATATTCCGAGGCGGCAACCAGCGGGTCGCTCACCGTATCAAACGAAGTAAACCCGCCCAGCGGGCTGTCCGATACCGCCTGTTTAACCATGGTGGTAAAATCAAACCGGTTGTAAATATCCCAGCCATTCATCTCTCCCACAGCCGCTGTTATCAGCCCCAGCTCATCCCGCCCAGCGGTTGGGAATTCCTGGTTGAATTCTGTCAGCGCAAACGGCTTATGGTACAGCTGCCCCACCGCCAGAAAGGGGATATAATTGCGCAAATCCATATTTGCCTGTTCGTCAAACGCCATACTATAGCGGACATGTGCGGACGGGGTATAGGAAAAGGACTTATTCCTGCCGTCCACCAAACCGTTGTATAGGTGCGTCTCGTGAATATCCGCCTCGGTACGCCAGCTGGTGGCCAGCGAATCGTTGATATGGTTGAACCCGCCAATGGGCGCCTTCACACCAATATCCTGCTGTAAATAGCGTTTCATTTCCCGGTAAGCCGTGACGGTTTTATGCGTGAAATACTCCACCAGCACATCCGCCGTCCGGCCGGAGGCGCTCCAAAAGCTTTGCGGGATGCTGTCAAGCGGCGCTTCCCCCTTATCTGACAGATAGCGGTTGATATCTTCCAGATACCACTGGCTGAGCTTGCTGGTCATGGAATTGTAATTATACAGCAGCGATTCATTCCAGGGCGATATGCCCACCAGCACCGGATCGTCCTTGAGCGCCAGCCCGGTGTAAGGGTTCACATGCTCCAGCCATGTTTGCGCCATCTGCTTCCACAGCGCCATCCCGTCATCAAATAAAACTGCCAGCTGCGCTGCGCTCAGCCCATACCCGGAAAGGCCAGGCACCTGGTCAAAGTTTGCATAGGCAACAATATCCACATTGATATAAATGCCCCGCTCTTTTAAGAGGAAAATCATATAGTCTAAAACATCCAGCTTCTGTTCGTTTAATGTAATCACGTCTGATG
>CALGRC010000129.1 GCA_937959315.1 uncultured Clostridia bacterium
CGCATAGACTGTGCAGTTTGAGGAATATACCTCGCTCGATGAACCATCGTCCATCACAAAGCCAATCCCGCCGCCTTCCCCCTCTGCCGGCCAGCCAGTGCCTGCGCCCCAGGTATCCCGGTCACACCGGTTAACCGCCTCGTGACGCTGGTTCTGCGCCAGCGCAATGCCGCGCACTTTCCCCTCGCTGTCCACCACAATCACCTTGGTGGCCTCCGTCGGGAAATAGTATCCGTTGATTTCCTGCGGCTGCCCATACTGCCGTGCGTTGAGCTGCTCGGCGGTTTCAATGATAACCGCCTCGCCCTCGGTATAATAGGCCGCCGGGTCATAGCGGTTTTCCCCCTTGACGTCCAGTTGGGGACTTAACATCACATCAAACGTCCCGTCTGAGCGGTACTGGCGGATTTCCAAACCATCCAGCAGGTGGAAGCGCGTTGCGCGCGAATAGCGGAAATCATCCACATAGCGCACTTTTTCCTCTGCAGTCGTCAATCTTTCTAATACTTCATCCAGGCTGTAGTCTGCCATGCGGATAAACGCCCCCAGCGGCGCATAGGTCACGCCGCCCACCAGCAATACCGGATGGGTTGTGCTGCGCTTGCCGCCCCAATAATAGTTGACCGTGGAATTTTCTGCGTCCGCATCAAACTGCACCCCCTGCTGGCCGATCGCCATAGCTGCATGTACCGTGCGCCCGGTGGCCGCCGACGGCAGCGCAACGGTTACCGTCCCATCGGAAAAGGTAATATTTTCATCCGGGATACCGTATTTCGTCAGCACCTCGCGCAGCGGCAGGTAAAGCTCCTGGTTGTCGATAAACGGCTGGTTCCACAGCGATACCTGCTGGCCGCCCACCAACACCTGCACCCATGAATTGTCAGTCGCCGCCGACAGCGCCCCGCTGGTAAACAGGCCAGTGCACAGCAGCAGCACTGCCAGGCAAAGGCTCACCACCGTACGCCCTGCGCCATGCGGCCGGAATTTGCGGATACTATGGAACCGCTTTTCTACCGCCCGCCGCTGCGGGCACATGGCCGTTGTATAAAACCGATTTCCCATCTGTCATTTCCCTCCTCAATTTTGTTTTTGCATAGAGGAAAGCCGCAAAATCGTGCCCATATAGCCGGCTTTTTCCTCCTCGCTCATGTCCTTTGTCACTGCCAAATCGCAGGATATTTCACAAGATTCGTTGATTTGCCGCACCGCCAGGTAGATGAGCGGGTTGAACCAATGCAGCGCTTTGACGAAAAATGCAAACCACTTGTACCACAGGTCGTGCCGCTTGTAATGGGTGAGCTCGTGCAGCAGCACATACCGCAGCGGCTGCCCGCTGAGCGGCTGCCCTGGAAGCAGAAGTACCGGGCGGAACAGCCCCGTCATCATGGGGGCGGCCAGCAGCGTGGTGGTCCGAACCCGGATGGGCCGCCGGATACCCATTTCCGTCCGGCATACATCCAGCTCCGGGCAGGCAGTGTCCGCCGCTTCCCGCCGCAGGATATGTAAAAACCGGAAATAACCGAACAGCCCGCCTGCCAGCACTGCCAGGCAGCCCACCAGCCACACCCATCCAAACAGGGCAAACAGGTTCCATTTGATCCCATTTGGCATACCAACCCTGCCATTTTCCAATATACGGTTGGGCTGTAAATCACCGGCCGCCAAGGCCATTTGGGTATCCGGCGCAGCCGGCTGCCCTGCTTGCGCTGCCTGCGCTGTTTCCTGTTCTGCCGCCATGCCGGCTTGCAGCTCCGGCTGTTGGCTGGGCGCCCGGGCCACTGTTCCGTCCGGAAGGGGGATACGGATGGGCAATACCATGATAACCAGCACCACCAGCCAGATATAATACTGCCAGCGGCTGCCAAACGCCCGCCGGGTCAGCGGCTTGCACAGCAAGAGCAGCAGCGTGAGCGCCGCGCCCATAACTGACAGCAGCAATATGGTCTTGAGCCATTGTTCCACCTGTTTATCCTCCTGTGCTACAGATTGAATTTTTCTTTGAGTTCAGCAATATCCTGTTCAGACATCTGGCGGTTTTCAAACAGCGATACCACCAAGTTTTTTACCGAACCATCGTACAGCCTGCTGATAAAGCTCCGGGTTTGGGCAGCCTTGTAGGCCTCCTCGGAAAGCAGCGGGGTATAATAGTAAAACCGCCCCTTTTTCTCATAAGTTACCGCACCCTTTTCCACCAGCCGGGAAAACAGCGTTGCAATGGTGGAATACTTCCAAGCATGCCCCTTAAGCGCGTCAGATACCTGCTGGACCGTCTGCGGGCTGTCTGCACGCCACAGCACCTTCATCAGCTCCAATTCCGCGTCGCTGATAGACGCCGCCTCTTTTCCCATACCATTACCCCCCCATCTTTTCAATTTACATATGTAGATTGTATTTATATTTTACAACTGTAGATTCAATTTGTCAAGCATTTTCTGCAAAAAAGCGACGGAATCCCCCGCCGCTTTTTCTCTACCACCAAATTTTCTGCCACAAATACTGCCCATCTGCCATAAAACAGTTCAGCGCCGTATGCACCAGCTTTACCATATCCCCACGGGTAAACAAAGCCTTCAGCTCGCCTGCAACGTCCATATCGGTAAAATTATCCGCCTGCTCATAGGGCGGGAACTCTGCCGCATTTTCTATCAACCCCACATCAAACGCCATCTGCCACAGGGCGAACGGATCGCCGGGTACATCATATCCCATCCCCCGCAGCAGCAGCGTCAAAAACTCCCGTTGGGTGATGGGGTTGTCGGGTGCAAAGGTACCGTCTCCCAACCCATTGGCCAAACCCATTTCCCGCGCATAGCCCGCATAGCCTGCCGCCCAATGCCCGTCCGGGATATCGGCAAACCCGCTGCCGCCGCCATATTGTTCCGCCTGCTCTTTGCCGCCGCGCGCACGTACTACCATCACCAGCGCCTGTATCCGCGTAGGCGTATCCAGCAGCCGGTACCCGTCCTCATCGCCCGAAAACAGCCCCATGCCCTGCAATTCCACCGCTTGCGCCGTATAGTCCTTTTTATCAAACTGAAATCCGCCGCACGGCAAATCGGGCGCAGTGCTGTTGGCCGATGCACCGTAATAGGGGATCAGCGTGTCGAAATCGGCCAGATAATCGCCGCCAAACTCCCCCAGAAACCCATCGCTGGTCAGCGACAGCAGGCATTCCTGCCCTGCGCTATCCCGCGCATACAAAAACAGGTGCCGCTCGGAGAACCGGAGGAATTTGATATCTGCCGCCTCCCCCATCGAATGCCGCTCCAATTCCTTCTGCACCGACCCTGCATCAAACAGCATACCACCGTCAAACGGAATCCAAAACCGGCTGTACCCGCAATATTGCCAGTCTCCCTCCGTCCCGCGCTGATAAAATACCACGCCGGTTGAATCACCGATGGTTACAGGAACCGCGTACTGCGGCGTTTCCTCTATCAAATCACACAGCCTGTTTTGCGACAGGAAACAGGAAACATAATTGGGGTTTTTCACACCATACACCTTGAATATCTGTTCCCGCCCGGCTGTTACCGGCTTGTAACAAAAATCTAGCTCCCGCCGGGGCGCACTGTTGTGATAGGCGGGAAAATAGTAGACATTTTTCATTTTGGCAAGCTCGGCCGTGTCATAAACCGGCATACGCGCCAATTCTATAGCCGCCGCGTCGGGCAACGCATAATTGGAAAAAAACAGCGACTGCCAATCCGGCTGCGTATCATCTGCCAACACCGGAGGCTCCGGTTCCTCCTGCGCCGGCATTTCAAGTTCCCCAGCCGGCCCACCGCCCTCAGGAACCTCCATCGCCTGCCCGGCTGTACCATCCACAGCCGGAAGTGCAGTTCCCTCCAATGGCTCCTGCGCAAAGCACATTCCGGCAAAGGACA
>CALGRC010000130.1 GCA_937959315.1 uncultured Clostridia bacterium
TGGATGAACGCAAAATGCTGCAGCTTGAGGCTATCATTACGTCTATGACCAAACGGGAGCGGGAACGGCCGGATATCATCAACTCCAGCCGCAAAAAACGCATTGCCGACGGCAGCGGTACGCGGGTACAGGATGTCAATGCCCTGCTCAGACAGTTTGAACAGATGAAGAAGTTAATGAAGCAATTTTCCAATCCCAAAAAGATGAAACGCAGTATGCGTGGTATGGGACGGTTTTTTTAAAACGGCAGGTTCCGCCGGAACGGCGGTTGCATGGAATTTGGCTGCAAAGGAGGTGAATCGAAATGGTAAAAATCAGATTGAAACGGTTGGGTTCAAAAAAATCGCCGTTTTACCGCGTGGTGGTGGCGGATTCCCGTTATCCGCGCAACGGCCGGTTCATTGAAGAAATCGGCACTTATAATCCGCTGACCGATCCGGCAGCGATCCAAATTGACGCAGAAAAAGCGGCAAAGTGGATGGCGAATGGTGCACAGCCAACCGATACGGTCCGGGTTTTGCTGAAAAAGAGCGGTATTATCAAATAAGGGGTTTTCACAAATAGGAGCGGTTATGATGTTAAAATCGTTATTGGAGTACATCGCAAAATCTCTTGTGGATTTTCCGGATGATGTGTCGGTGACAGAAGTGGATGGCGACCAGGCATTGGTACTGGAGCTGCGTGTCCGCAGTGAGGACATGGGGAAGGTCATTGGCAAGCAGGGGCGGATTGCGCGGTCTATCCGGGCGGTGATGAAAGCCGCTGCCAGCCGGGAAAACAAAAAAGTCATGGTAGAAATTGTAGATTGACAAAGCAGTGTGGCCGAAGTGTTTTTGGCTGCACTGTTTTTGTAAGCGGAGGCCAGAATGACAAAAGATTTTTTAGAAGTAGGGCAAATTGTCAATACACACGGGCTGCGCGGTGAAGTACGGGTGGTGCCATGGATGGACGCGCCTGATGATTTTTTGGCGTTGGATACCGTGTATACCAGTGAAGGCGCACCGTTGGAAGTCAAATCAGCACGGCTGCACAAGGGCAGCATTTTGGCGGCGTTTGAAGGCATCGATTCCCTGGAAGCGGCAGAAAATCTAAAGAATATGGTTTTGCTGGCGCCGCGCAGTGCATTTGGGGAGCTTCCGGAAGGCGTTTATTTCATCGCGGATTTACTTGGGCTGACGGTACGGGATGAAACCACGGTGTATGGCACCATTGGTGATGTACTGCAAAATGGCGGTGTGGATATCTATGTGGTCAAACGCCAAGGGGATAAAGACCTACTGGTGCCGGCGAACCGGGAAGTGGTTAAAAAGGTTGATCTGAAAAATGGCACTGTGACGGTGCAGCTTCCGGAAGGGTTGCTGGAGCTATGAAATTTACCGTTTTGACTTTATTCCCAGAAATGTTTTCGGCAGTGCTGGGCGGCAGTATGCTGGGGCGCGCGCAGGAAAACGGCATTTTGGCTTTTGACCTTGTCAACATCCGTGATTTTGCACATAATAAGCACAACCGGGTAGATGATGCGCCGTATGGAGGCGGCTGTGGGATGGTGATGCAGGCGCAGCCCATTTATGACGCTTATCAGAGTGTGGTGGGACAGTTGGAGGATAAGCCGTATACCATTTACCTTTCTCCAAAGGGAAAGGTATTTAACCAGAAAATGGCAGTGTCTTTTTCTAAACTTGGGCATTTGGTGTTGTTATGCGGGCACTATGAAGGGGTGGACCAGCGCATTTTAGATGAGATTGTCGATGAGGAAATATCCATTGGCGATTATGTGCTTACCGGCGGAGAAATTCCCGCCATGGCGGTGATTGATGCAACAAGCCGGATGATAGAAGGCGTACTGTCCAGCCGGGAAAGCTTTACTGATGAATCGCATTTCAATGGCTTGCTGGAATATCCGCAGTATACGCGCCCGTATGAATTTCACGGCCGTAGGGTGCCGGATATTTTATTGTCGGGCGACCACGCGAAAATTGCTAAGTGGCGGCAGGAGCAATCCCTTGCCGAAACCCGTGAGAAACGTCCGGATTTGCTTTCGGAGTAAAATATTTTCAGAAAATAAAAAAAACTATTGCGTTTTATGCAAAAGTGTGATAAAGTATCTTGTGGAAAACGGATGGTCCTCTGTAGGAATAGTACCTGCATGAACGTCTATGGGGAGAGGAGGAAGTTACATGGATGTGATTTCGAGCATAACACAAGAACAGCTTCGTACTGATTTGCCGAAATTTGAAATTGGCGATACCATTAAAGTACATGTGAAAATCAAGGAAGGTACGCGCGAGCGTATTCAGGTGTTTGAAGGGACGGTCATTGCAAAAAAACACGGCGGTATTACCGAGACCTTTACCGTGCGGCGTGTTTCGTATGGCGTGGGTGTAGAGCGGACATTCCCGCTGCATTCGCCTAAAATTGCAAAAATTGAAGTAACCCGTAAGGGCAGTGTGCGCAGATAATACAGTTTAGCCCTGCGCACAC
>CALGRC010000131.1 GCA_937959315.1 uncultured Clostridia bacterium
GCTGCACATAGTGCGCATACCCACGCTTTTTTATAATGCATCATGGCCTTCCTCCCTTATTCATTGCCTACCGATGTTACTAACATGGCCATCCGGTAAGCGATTGTTGCGATTTCCGCCCGCGTTGCTACGTCCTGCGGCCGAACATAATCCTCCGCACCGCCCTTTATTAGGCCAATTTGCTGTGCCAATGCAACATATGGCGCCGCCCAGTCAGATATTGATCCCGCATCTGCAAATTGCGGGGTATCATTTACCAGATTCCCATTTGTCCGCATGAGATATGCATTGGCAAACAACGCAATCACTTCTTCACGCATTACGATACGATCGGGCAGAACCGCCCCATTCTGCATAAACCCTTCCGGCAATAGCAAACCGTCTGCAGCCGCCTGTAAATACGCCGCACACCAATGGTCAGCAGGCATATCCGTTGCTACATTTTGATATTCCGCTGGGTCAAGGCCGGCTGCACGTACCATTGTAGCCAATACCTCTGCACGCGTCATGGCTGTATCTGGCAAAAACAATTCGCCCATTCCACGTAAAACCCCACAGGAAGCCATTGCATCAATTTCCGCCCTGGCCCAATGATTACGGATATCAGGATAGGTAATGTACACCTTTAACTCATATACAATGTTCTCGCTCGGCCCAGTTTCTTCTACCACAGTCAAATCTGGTACCTGCGGCCGTTCTGCGCCATTTTCTGCAGGCGCAGGCGCCTCATCAAGCAAATGGAATACCGGGAAATCTGTCGACACCTTGCCAGTTGCTATACCTGGCGCCAACTCAATCCATCCGACCCGGTCTTTTCCATCGTTTTCATTGAGCAAAAAACAAAAAGAAAATGTGTCCTTTGGAACATCTGGGGAAATGGTTGACCAAGGAAAAAACACCTCATAAACCGTCTTATTCTCTTCCTGTGTAGAAACAAACTGAATGGCCGAAACAGCCGCAAGGCCATCGTTAGAATTTTTGACCACTTTGGAATCGGATGACAGTGTTAACTCCGGCTGGTAACCACCGCCAAACCCGCCTGCCCATTGGATGCTATCCCCTGACCAGGAGGAATCTCCCGGTACCAGCGTATGGTTATCATCGGTCACTTCAGCCGCCATATATAATCCATCGCCAGACCATGCAAACCAAAATATCCCAGATAAATCATCCGGCCCAGCATAAGCGGCAAAATAAGACACCTGTTCTTTTTGGGTGGGCAGCATAATATAGCTGTATTGATATGCATCCCAATCATCCAGCGCACCATCAATCACAATATCCTGCGCTTGGTAAATCTCATATGTATGCGCTTCATCTAACGCCATAGCGCCCATTGGCATTGTCCATAAAAACAACAACAGTAATGTCATAACTGCCGCTATCCCATGGTTCCTTTTCATATGAACATCTCCCTCTATGCTAAATCTATTCTTCTATTTTCCCAAATAACTTCCAAACGCCAGGCGTCCCTTTGGCAATACATACCGCCCCTACGTATGAACCCGGCTGCGGATTGTCAAAATAAACAATTTGCCCTTTTTCCCATTTCCCCTCTTCCGGTATTTGCGCGGGAAAATTCCCTCCGGTTTTAGAAGAAAAATTATCTTCCAATATTACAACAGACGATTGTGTGTTCCCTTCTTCCCGTTCAAATCTGCCGCCAAAGTAATTGTTTTTTACCAAAAATACCGGTTTAACCTGCGGGTTGGTACTCATTGCTTGCACCCGCATATCTACGAGAAATCCGCGGACACTATTACCTTTGATATAGGTCAACGGGCTCTGCTGTGCATCATCTTGCAGCACGACGATTCCAACGCTGCCCGCTTTTGGCGCTTCTATAGCGTCAATATGGTTATTTTGTATCATCAACTCACCAGCCAATCCAGTCTTTCCAGCTTTAACCGGAACAATAGGATCTGGATATGCCGTTTCATATATCATTTGATTGTCGCCGATGAGGGAAGAACGGATAGGTGAAGTAGCCGCATCCAGCGTTGTATTGTAAAAATGGTTGCTGGTTACCGATAAGGCGTCTACACTGCCTATCCTAATATTTGACCGCAGATTCCCATTATTATGGAAGGTATTTGCCGTAATATTCACCGCTTTGTGCGCATAAGGCAAACTGGTATCTGCTACGTTAAGCAAGCAAGATTTATCCTCTGAACTATATACGGCATTTGACATAATGTTCACGCCGTCCCCGCCTTCTGTTATAGAAATCCCCGTTATTTTAGGCTGCGTTATCACATTATTTGCCAGCGCAGTAAATTTTGCATGGCATACCTCAATACCAATACCAACATTTCTAATGATATTTGTACCAATACTGACCCGTTCCTGGCCATCTGTCTTGATAGCGGCTCCCGAAATATCATTGAAAACACAATCGCTGCATACCGTATTGACAGGCGGTTTTTCCGTTGTTCCTACGCGGGAATGTGCAATATATATACCATTTTGGTAATTTCGTATTTTATTCCCGCTCAGTACCGCCTGTTCAGTGTCTACCATAGATATCGCAACCGTCTGTGCGCCCTTTCCATCGCATACCAGGTTTTTTACAAAAACGTCTGATGAAAATACACGGTTTTCCGCCGTCCCGGCAGCGCAAAACCGTACGGCCGCGTTGCCTTCAATGGTCAAATCGGTCACATCAATATACGTAGAACCTGCAAAAGAAACAGCCGGCACTTTTGCGTCGACATTGGAAAAAGCCAAATCATCCACACTTGCACCTGTGATGCTTTCCCCATAAATAATGGCGTCATCTTCCCCCGTCATCGTACCCTTCAATTTAGATTGCGGGCCAATGCCGCTTATCTGTATATTGGAATATAGGCAAATAGGCGCGCTAACCACATATTCCCCTTTTGGGATGGTAACAACGCCTCCTGTTTCCTTCAACGCATCTACTGCTGCTTGCAAAGCTGCAGTGTCATCTGTCGAACCGTCGCCTTTTGCTCCATATACCGTTACATCAGCAACCCGCATGGTTTCTGTTTCATCGGCTGCAAACCCGCCAACTGGCAAGGCCAGTATACTTATCAATAATACAGCAATCGTGAATTTCCGTTTCAAACAGCTACACCTCCAATGGCTCATTGTAAATCCTCCTGTGTAAAATACCGTGTCCGTTTTTCCAACGGCCGCATAGATACGGCGTTTTCCCATACAAAAGCTTTCGCCCAGCCGCCAGTATCCGCAATCACCATCAAATCAGATTCCACATACAAATCCCCGGCCATCCATGGCTGGGTCATTGCTACGCTTTGCAAATCGCCCGCAGGGTCATACACCGCTAAAATCAAAATATTTCCAGCATCTAAATACTTCCCGTTTGCTGCTGCACATACCCGATTACCATTTCGGGACACCGTCACCGGTTCAATGCCATCCGATAATTCGCCATATTGCCGCCATCCCTCAGATGTATATACACTCCCTGCATGGGTTTGCGGATATTGCTGGTAAAACCGCGTCCCGGTTTTTATCGCCGGGCTATTCGCCTGGTTTAATTCCAA
>CALGRC010000132.1 GCA_937959315.1 uncultured Clostridia bacterium
AAGGAATAGGACAACCGAGGGGCCGAGGCTCAAAAAAGCCCGGAATATCAAGGAAAATCATCGCTCAGACGATTGAAGTACGGCCTCAAGGCAGCCCGCCGCGCGCCGCAGTTTTCCAAACGTTAAACCGCGTATACAAAAGAGATGCATTTGTTTGCATCTCTTTTTTTATTTGGATATTAAAAACGCCCCGTCAAAACAGCACGGGGCGTTGTTTGCTTCGCGGTTGTCCTTCTATTGTGCCTGGAACCGGGACCGGAACAGCGCCTTGCAAACAGCCAGCGTCAAAATCGCCGCTACAATTGCCTCCGGTACACCGTTGACTCCAATGAGCGTTAAAATAAACGTGTATAATACTTCAGGCGCTTGATTGTTCGCCGCAGCATAATCCCGTTGGAAAAACAGGAAAATCATATTCATAACCAATAACGTATTGGTTAGCGAACCAAGAATCCCCGCCAAAATGAGCGGAACGGCCTGCGCATTTGGGCGTTTATGAAACAGCGCCTTTACCCAATTGTATACATAGTATGGCACAACGCCAACCAAAATCCGCGGCAGGAAACAAATAAGCAAACTAAAAAAATTGCCATTTACATCGCCTGCCGAATAAAACGGCGAAAATACAAAAGATGTTGCCGTTGGATTGAATGTGTTATTGAATAAGCTGGTGAGCCCAAATAAAAAACCTAAAAATGCTCCTTTTTTAGGCCCCAGCACAATCGCTCCGATAATCACCGGCACATGGATGATGGTTGCCCGCGTAAAGCCCAGCGGTATATAGCCCAAAAACGGCGTAAATGCCAAAATCAAAATAATCGCGCAAAACAGGGACATCTGCACCAATCCCCGTGTTTTTTCTTTTGTTGCCATATTACATCCCCCTATTTACAAATCCCCATTTCCCAGCCAAAGTAAACGCCAATCCCCATTGCGTACTATGCTGTTTGCTTATTATATCACACAGACGCCAGAAAAACCAGACTTTTCCGTATAATTTTTATATAAATCTTTCAGTCCCCGTACAATCCGGCCCGGTCGTTGACCACAAACATCCGTAGCATATCAAAGGTCAGCCCCAGTTCGCCCTTGTCGTTGCCGCGCAAATACCCCTTGTTTACCAGCTTTTGAATGGTTGGGCGCGCCCAGGCGGGCATATTGTCATCAATGTAGTTATAAATCATTTCCCCACCCCCTTCCCAAGCACTGGTACTGGAAAAACCTAACCCGGCTGCAATGGCGCGGGCAATATCCTCCTCATGCGCTATCATCCACTGTTCTTCGGTTGGGTTGTCAATAAAACCGATTTCCACTAATACGGCCGGCGCCTTTGTCAGACGCAGCACAGCAAGGTTTGCCACCTTCACACCGCGGTCGACACGGCCCAGGCCCGCAAGCTGTTGCTGTATGCGGTTAGCAATCTGCTCTGCTTCCCCGCCGCGGGCAAGGATATAGGTTTCCACCCCTTCTCCCCTTCCGGCATTGCAATGGATGCTTACAAAAACATCTGCACCAAACCGATTGCTCATCTCTGCCCGGTTTTTCAGGCTATCGTTGACCGAGCTTCCCGAAACGTTGCTTTCCAGCCTTTGGCGGGTCATCAAAACATCCTGCCCGGCTTCAATTAAAATATTGGCCAGCCGGTCAGAAACGCCAAACGTAATATTCTGCTCTTTTTCCACTGTGCCTACAGCCCCGGTGTCAACACCCGAATAGTTATGCCCTGGGTCAATACAAATTTTCATTTTTTCTTCCTCCTTCCATATCCGGAAAACATCCGGTTTTTCAAAGAAAACAGACATCCCCCTTACTATCCATATGCCATCCTTGGCAAAATCGTGAAGAAAATACTTGCAATTTCCAGCAAAATACGATAGAATAATTCCATCAAAGGGAGTAGCTTGCGGCATACCCGCAGTACAGCGCGACAAACCGGTATCCCTACCCGCGTTTACTTGAAAAAGCGAGACTTTGACAATGGCGGCATACCATTGTTAGAGCCTCTTTTTTATAGATGATTCCAAAAAGGAGTGGTATTGTTGCAAATTTTGTATGAAAACCTGTTGGCTATCACTTGGCAGCAGGTCGCCATGTGGATCATTGGCGGCATATTAATTTTTCTTGCCATCAAAAAAGAGATGGAGCCAACCCTATTGCTGCCCATTGGCTTTGGTGCTATTTTGGTTAACCTGCCGTTTTCCGGCGCTGTCAATCAAATGGTAGACGGCGTGTTGGAAGTGGGGGCTATTGACACGCTGTTTAACGCCGGTATTGCCAACGAGCTATTCCCGCTGCTGCTGTTTATCGGTATTGGCGCCATGATTGACTTCGGCCCTCTGCTGTCCAACCCTAAAATGCTGCTGTTTGGGGCTGCTGCACAATTTGGTATCTTTTTTACTTTATCGTTGGCTTCCCTGTTTGGCTTTTCCTTACAGGACGCCGCTTCCATCGGTATCATCGGCGCAGCAGACGGACCGACTTCCATCTTTGTAGCCAACTATTTCAACTCTAATTATATTGGTGCAATTGTTGTGGCAGCTTATTCTTATATGGCGCTGGTACCCATTGTACAGCCGCCGGTCATCCGTGCGATTACTACAAAAAAAGAACGGCTCATCAAAATGGAATACAATCAGCGCAGTATTTCCAAAACAACGCGCATTTTGTTCCCCATCCTCATTACTGCCATTGCCGGCCTGGTAGCGCCGCGCAGCGTTTCGCTCATTGGTTTTTTGATGTTTGGCAACCTTTTGCGGGAATGCGGCGTACTTAACAGCTTGTCGGAAACTGCGCAAAATGTGCTGGCAAATTTAATTACCCTGCTGCTGGGGCTGACCATTGCTACAAAAATGCAGGCGGCGCAGTTTTTAACACCGGAAACGCTTTTGATTATGTGCCTGGGGCTGGTGGCATTTATTTTTGACACAGTCGGCGGCGTGTTTTTTGCCAAATTCCTCAACCTGTTTTCTAAAAAGAAAATTAACCCTATGGTTGGCGCCGCTGGCATTTCAGCCTTCCCAATGTCTGCAAGGGTCATCCATAAAATGGGGCTGAAAGAGAATCCTCACAACTTTTTGCTCATGCATGCCATTGGGGCAAACGTCTCAGGGCAAATAGCATCGGTCATTGCCGGCGGTTTGATTTTGAGCCTGATTGCACGCTAAAGGAGGAATCAATATGCATGTAGATATGTTTTTAGCCTCACTCCCCAT
>CALGRC010000133.1 GCA_937959315.1 uncultured Clostridia bacterium
ACTTTGCGATGTTTTGAAATTGAAAAACGATATCGGCATCCGGACACGGCAGGCATATCGTGCAAAGGATATGGCTGAAATAAAGGCGTTGGCAACAGAATATGGTACACTGATTGAAAGAATCGAGATATTCTATCATGCTGTGCGAAGACAGTGGTTTGTGGAGAACAAGCCGTTTGGGTTTGAGGTGCAGGACGTGCGTATCGGAGGATTATTGCAGCGCACCAAGAGCTGTATGGAGCGGCTGGAAGAATTTGCAGCTGGAGCGCTGACGCAAATTCCGGAGCTCGACGAGGATATCCTCGACCCGGAGTGCGGCGACGGACAGATCAGGGAAGTGAATTTTAACGGTTGGTGGCAATTATTTGCAACTATAATATAGATAGTAAAATCGCTTTCATCAGGAGTTGGAGAGGCTGTTTTTCCCCTCCAACTTTCTAAAGTATCATAGAGGTTCTCATTTACAGGCTTTACATGCGCCGGATTTTACGGACAATGTACGAAAATTGCAATGCCGGCTCATACAATCGTAACGGTGTGATTTTAAGCGGCAACTATCTTTATGTGGGGAGTCAGAAGGATGAAACAGGTATATTCTCAAAATACAGCAAATTATCCTCGGTTGAAAACGGACAAGTTTTTTGCAGATTACGGCAACAGTTACAGTTACAATGGTTTTATGGATGAAACCTTCCGTTATATAGAGGAATTCCAGTTGTTAAAGCCGGAGCTGTGGCGGCGGTTTGTGCAGCAGTTCCGCGAGGATGCGGACGGGGCGGATGCTGGCTGGCGCGGTGAGTATTGGGGCAAGATGATGCGCGGCGCGTGTTTTGTGTATTCGTACACCCAAAATACGGAATTGTATCAAATTCTCACACAGACCGTGTCGGATATGATAAACAGCGCGGACGAAAACGGAAGAATCAGCAGCTACGCAGTCGAACGGGAATTTGACGGCTGGGATATCTGGAGCCGAAAATACGTTTTGCTGGGGATGCAGTATTTTCTGGAAATCTGCAAGGACAACGCGTTTGCGGAAACAATCATTGCTTCCATGTGCGGACAGGCTGACTACATTATGAGCAAAATCGGCAATGAGGAAGGTAAAATCCCGATTACAGCCGCCACGCGGCATTGGCGGGGGCTGAATTCGTCCTCCTTGCTGGAACCGATTGTGCGCCTGTATTCGCTGACCGGCGAGAAAAAATATCTGGATTTTGCAGAATATATTGTAAGCTGCGGCGGCACAGACGTGGTAAATATCTTTGCGCTTGCGTACAAGGATGAGTTTTACCCGTATCAGTATCCCGTGACCAAGGCATATGAGATGACCTCCTGCTTTGAGGGGCTGCTGGAATATTACCGCATTACGGGAGAGGAATGGCATAAAACGGCAATCCTCAACTTCGCCGACAAAATTTTGGAAAGCGACTTTACGGTAATCGGCTGCTGTGGTTGTACGCACGAGCTGTTTGACCATTCTACGGTCAGGCAGGCCAATACAACCAACGGAGAGATTATGCAGGAAACCTGTGTGACGGTTACCCTGATGAAGTTTTTCTACCAGCTTAATTTGCTGACCGGCAGCTCCAAGTATGCGGACGCGTTTGAAATTTCGTTGTATAACGCTTACTTGGGCGCGGTGAATACGGAAAAGGTGATTGAGCCGACAATTCAAACGGAACATCCCGACTGGTACATAGAAGCGCTGCCGTTTGACAGCTACAGTCCGTTGACTGCGGGAACGCGCGGGAATGGCGTCGGCGGCTTGAAGCTGATGAGCGACAACCACTATTACGGCTGCTGTGCGTGTATCGGTTCTGCGGGCATTGGGCTTGTACCGAAATTGCAGCTGCTTGCGGCGGAAAAAGGATTTGTGATGAATTTATTCATCAGCGGAACGGTGGAAACAACCACGCCAAACGGCGGGAAAATTGTTTTTGATACACAGACGGAATATCCCAAGGACGGGGCTGTTACGATTACCATTCATATGGAACAGGAGGAGACCTTTGAACTGTTGCTCCGCAATCCGCATTGGAGCAAAGGGACGAAGCTTTTGGTCAATGGCGAAAGGATAGACACCACAGAGGGATATATTCAGGTTAGCAGAAAATGGAAAGAGGGAGATCAAATCGAACTGTCCCTTGATATGCGGACGGAAGCCATATACCCCTTGCCTTATGGCGAGCAGATTTTGATGAACGAGGTTATATGGGGACATAATTACATGGTTTCCACTTACGACAGAGAGGATCCGATTGCGCACAAACATATCGCGCTGCGGCGCGGTCCGCTTATGCTGGCGCAGGAAAGCAGATTGGGTTACAGCGTGGACAAACCTGTTTCCGTTCGGGTGAATGCGGACAAAACGGTAGACGCCGTTTTGCCAAAGCAGGACAGCGCGCCCTATCCGCATATTGCGGAGGTGCAAATTCCGCTGACGGACGGAGGATATATGACCGTCACCGATTACGCCTCGGCGGGCAAGCTGTGGACGGAAGAGAGCAAACTGGCGGTGTGGATGCTGACGGAGTAAAAAGAGGTAAGTGCAATAGAGTATTATAAAAAAATTGAACTTCCAACGGCGGCGCTGAGGTGTTTTGAAAGGGGAAATCACTCCTATTGACAACACTTGTGTCGAGAATGGACAATAGTCAATAAAGTTGACAGAAAAGAGAGAAGATTTATTACAGAACTTTACCTCGTATTCACAAATGTATAAAAGTCGGGAGTCAATCTATTACTAACTTTTATAACAAAGAGTCATGTAATGTGTATTATCATGCACGCGCTCCTCCAATTCAGATTTGATTGTACAAATTTTGGCACTGTAAAGTAAAAATGAAAAAATAGGCCGCGAAATCAGCAAATATCGTTACACAACAAGCA
>CALGRC010000134.1 GCA_937959315.1 uncultured Clostridia bacterium
GGTCAATCTCCCGCCGGTAGGCACCCACCACCGTCGCCACATACAGCTCGTTTTTCATCCGGCCCTCAATTTTCAGGCTGGATACCCCCGCCTGCACCAGCGCCGGGATATGGGAAATCATGCACATATCGCGCGAATTGTACAAAAAGGTACCGCGCCCGTCCTCCATGACCGGCAGGTATTCCCCCGGCCGTTTTTCCTCCATCAGCACATAGTTCCACCGGCAGGGCTGCGCACACGCGCCGTGGTTGGCGTCCCGCCCGGCGAGGTAGTTGCTGATGAGGCACCGCCCAGAAAAGGACACGCACATGGCGCCGTGCACAAATACTTCCACCTCCGCGTCGGTATGGGCAGCAATCTCTGCTACCTGGCCCATCGAAAGCTCGCGCGCCAGAATGACCCGCGCCGCGCCAAGCCGCCGCCAAAACTGCGCGGTACGCCAATTTGCCACCCCCGCCTGGGTGCTGATGTGTACATCCAGGCCGGGCGCTTCCTCCCGCGCAATGGCAAACAAACCGGGGTCGGACACAATCACCGCATCCGCCCCCAGTGCCGCAAGCTCCCGCACATAGGCGGAAAACGCATCCAGTTCTTCATTTTTTGCCACAATATTGGCCGCCACATACACTTTTTTGCCGCGCGCATGGGCAAAGGCAAGCCCCTCAGAGAGCTCTTCTGAAGTAAAATTCTTTGCCGCCCCCCGCATGGAATAGGACTTCCCGCCCACATACACCGCGTCTGCGCCATAGGCGATGGCATATTTTAAAAGGGGCAGGCTGCCCGCCGGGGCGAGCAATTCCGGTTTTTTCCCGCTCATTGCATGGTCTTCCTCGCATGTTCTTCATAGGTTTCTGAAAAGGTGTGCTTGCCAGTGCTGTCCAGCCCAAAATAGAGCGCGCCGGTATCGGCCGGCCACAGCGCCGCCTCAATGGACGCTTCCCCCGGGTTGGCAATGGGCCCAACCGGCAGCCCGGCATGCAGGTAGGTATTATACGGCGACTCTATCTGCGTATCGGCGGTAGACAGCACCGGCTTGCGTTCGCCTAAAATATACTGTACCGTCGCGCACGACTGGAGCTTGTCCAGCCCGCCTTTGCCGGCAAGGCGGTTGTGGAACACGCCGGAAATCTCCGCGCGGTCCTCGTCGCCCACCGCTTCCCGCTCAATCACCGACGCCAGCGTTACCACGTCGTCTACCGTCATATCCAGTTCATTGGCGCGCGCTTGATAATCGCCGTCAAATACCCGTTCAAACTGGTTCAAAAATACCTCCACCAACTGCTGCGGCGCCATGCCCTTTTCAAATTCATAGGTTTCGGGGAACAGATACCCCTCCAGCGCCACCTCCCGCTCGCTTACATCATGGATGGAGCTTAAAAAATCATAGGGATAGCCGGTCTGATTGGCCGCTTCTAAAAAATCATCCGCGCTGCACAATCCGGCTTCTTCCAGCTTTTGGGCAATCTGCCGGGCCTCCGACCCCTCGGGGATGGTCACCCGCACATAGGCGTCTGAATTTGGGCTGCCGGATAACAGCTCCATCATGTCATGATAGGACGCGCCGTAGGGCACAGCAAACGCCCCCGGCTTGTACTGGCCGTCAAACCCCTCGCTGCGGGAGCAGAGCCGGAACACTAGCGGATAGCGGATGAGCCCCTGCTGCTGCAGCGCATCGGCCACATCTGCCGTGGTTGCGCCCGCCTCAATGCGCACCTCGGCAGTACCGCCTTGCGCAGAACTTCCGTTGATATCGCCAAACACGCTGAGCCCGCCAATGACAACCGCCAGGCAGGCCGCCGCCAACATCACTGTGACAACCAGTTTTTTCATAGGCTTTTCCTCCGTTATCTGTCAATCGAGTATGTATATTGTACCGCGGCAGGGCAAAAAAGTCAAATATTACTCCAACAGGTCAAACAGGTAATTTTCCACACCCGTCCCATCCGGCTGGGCGCTGCCCACATTGGCGTAGTGCTCAGGGACCGATCCGACAATGAGCGTCTGTGCCACCAGCACCGACGTCTGCACATCCGCGTCGGCTGAAAACCCCGGCAAAATCGCTGAAACCCGCGTTTTCACGTCCAGGAACACTTCCTGGCGCGTCTGGTTAATCCCCGCCTCGGTAAAGGTGCTGTGGAAATCCACATCCACAGACCCATACGGCACAAAATGGAACCCGACGCCCGGCCCCATGCCGGACAGCAATGCCGACCCGGTCAGGCTGCCCGCCGGGATACGCACACCTACCTCCCCCGCCTGGGACAGGCTGTTTAAAATTTGAAGCGACAGGTCGGACTTGATTTGGTTGACTGTGGCGGGGTTGGCTGTCACCGCCGTCACATGGCCGCTTTCATCCCGCGAAACAGTCATAAGATCGTCATACCCAACGGCCTGCTGTGCAAATGTGTCCCGGACCGCCGTATGGATGGCGGTGACTGCTACCGCTTCCAATTTGGACTGCGCCACCCGTTCTATGGTGGGACGCAAGGCAGCGGCAGCCCACACCAGCACAAATACCAGCGCCGCCATGCCCAGCAGCGCCAGCAGCCCAATGCTGGGCCCGCGGTAAGGCCGCCGCCGTATGTATCCCCGGTAAGGCCGTCCAAATTTCATTTTCATTGCACACACCCCTTTTCCCTATCATATGCCAAAGGGTGCAAAAGGTTTCCAGCCGGTTTAACCGCCCGACAGCCACATCCAGGCGACGGCACATATTTCCCGGGCATAGCTGACCGGCGCCAAATACCAATCCAGCCCGGCCGGATAGGACGCCGCAGACAGCCCAGCCGCCCTGGCCATGCGGCCGGCGCGGTAGGCGTGGAAATTATTGGTCACGTATACAACGCGGTATCCGGCGCCCAGCCGTTCGTCTAAAAGCCGCTTGCTGAACGCAAAATTTTCTTCTGTACTGGTGGACTGGTCTTCCATCAAAACCCGCGCCGGGCCTATCCCGTGCGCAAGGAGATACTGCCGCATGGCATAGGCTTCCGTCACCAATTCCTGCGGCCCCTGCCCCCCGCTTACCACAAGGAGTGCATCCGGGTTTTTCCGCGCATATTCCAGCCCTTTGTCCAGCCGCCGCTGCAAGGTACGGGTCACCTGGTCGCCGCGGATGCCCGCTCCCAATATCACCACAGCGTCCTCGGTAAAATCGGCCTGCGGGATGCTGCCGTATATGCCAATGCCCACCGCCAATCCCAGCGCGCCGGCGGCGCCGGCACAAACAAACACCGCCGCCGCCCGGCCAAGCCGGGTATGGGCAGCGTGCTTTACCGCCCCATACCAAATACCAACGGCCAGCAGCGCCGCGCCGCACAGCAGCACCGCAAGATTGCCAAAATTCCAGTTGGTACGCACCGCCATGGCCAATGCATACAGCGTGATTATCCCGCCAGCCCCCAGCCATACCTTACGCATATCCCCATCCCTCCCCCTTCCGGTCATCTGCCGGATGTGAAGATCCCGCCAAATAGGCAGAAGGCGGCTGCCCTGTCATCCTTTTAAACTGCCTGCAAAAATGGCTCACATTCTGATATCCGGCCATCTGCGCAACCGCCGCGACCTTGCCAGTACCCGTCCCCAGCAGGTATTTGGCGTACGCAATCCGCGCCGCAATCAAATCGGCGGCCGGGGAAATATGATAAAACCGCTGATAGAGCACGCTAAACCGCGACCGGCTCAAATGCAGCACGGCGGCCATGGCCGCCACATCCCACGGCTGCCCCGCCTGCCGGTACAGCTGCTGCCGGAACCGGTCAAATTTTTCCTTTTGCCCGGCCAAATAGGCGCTGCCGACAGCGGCATGTTCCCGCCTGCAAGCGCGTGCCACAGAAAAAAGCAGGCTTCCAAGCAGGCAGGAAGCTTGATCCTCCCAGTATGGCTCACGGTTGATACACTCGGCGCTGCATTCGCCCAGCAAACGGGAAATAAACCGTGTCTCCGGCAGGAAAAACGGCCGCTGCGGGATATCCAGTGCCAGCAGCGCCGCCCGGTCGGCGGGGATAAAATGTACCCAGTTGTGCACCAGCGCACAATTGGGACTTTCAAACCAATGCCGGGTACCGGGCGGGGTTAAAACACACGCCCCCGGCGGTAAATCCAGCAGCTCCCCATCCTGCAAAAACCGGACGGGAGTTAAAAAATGCAAAAACAAAAAGTCATCTGTCCCATGCGGACGGTCCAGCACAAAACCCTGCCGCTCCCGCCACTCACAGCCAACCATCTGCACCTGATACAGCCGCTCCATCCCAGCGCCCCCTTTCTCATTTTGTTATACCAAAAACAGCACAATATGTCAAATCATCCGTACAATATATCATTGCCAAGCCGGGCGTGCCGGCGCTACAATAAAGAAAAAAGGAGGCGTTTTGTATGGAAATTCCAAGGCCGGAATATCCGCGCCCGCAAATGGTGCGGGAAAACTGGATGAACCTCAACGGCACATGGGCCTTCGCCTACGATCCCGGCCGGTCAGGCCAGGCGCGCGGCATGGCCCAGTCGGCGTGGGAGGGGCAGCCCATCACCGTGCCGTTTTGCCCCGAAAGCACCCTGTCGGGCATTGGCAACACCGATTTTTTAAATGCCGTCTGGTACCGGCGCAGCTTTCGCATTCCCGGCGGGTGGAAGGGTATGCGGATACTGCTGCATTTTGAGGCAGTGGACTATGAGAGCAAGGTTTGGGTTAACGGCCAGTTGGCCGGCGGCCACCGCGGCGGGTATACGCCCTTTTCGTTCGACATTACCAGCCTGCTGCAGGACGGGGAAAACACCATAACCCTGTATGCCGAGGACGACACCCGTACCGGACGGCAGCCGGCCGGCAAACAGAGCGTAGAATACGCTTCGGCCAGCTCCTGCTACACACGCGTCACCGGCATTTGGCAAACCGTCTGGCTGGAGGCAGTCCCCCAGTCGTACATCGTATCCTACCGGGCGATTCCTGATGTGGATAACCATCTGCTCCACCTGGCAGTTACCGTCAAGGGCAGCGGCACCCTGTATGCGGCGGCCCGCTACCAGGGCCAGCCGGCAGGCCAGGCGTCCGCAAAGGGCAGCGGCACCATCCGCCTGCAGCTTCCGCTGTCTGCGCTCCATCTGTGGCAGCCGCTGGACGCAAAGCTATACGATTTGGAGCTGTCCTTCGGCGACGACCGGGTAGAGGGCTATTTTGGCATGCGCAAGCTGGAGTGGGGGGATGGCGCCATCCGCATCAACGGCAAGCCGGTTTTCCAGCGGCTGGTGCTGGACCAGGGGTTTTATCCGGACGGCATTTACACCGCCCCCACCGACCAGGCGCTCCAGCAGGATATTGCGCTGTCTATGGCGCTTGGCTTCAACGGCGCACGGCTGCATGAAAAGCTGTTTGAACGCCGCTTCCTGTACCATGCCGACCACATGGGCTATCTGGTTTGGGGGGAATTTGCCAACTCAGGCTTTGACTACAGCCGCCCGGATGGCTTGGAGATATACCTGCCCCAATGGATGGAAGCCATGGAGCGGGACTGGAACAGCCCGGCACTCATTGGCTGGTGCGCATTCAACGAAACCTGGGATTACGACTTCCGCCGCCAGAATGACGCAATGCTGGAAAACGTTTACCGCATGACCAAACGGATGGACGACACCCGCCCGGTCATTGACACCAGCGGCAACTACCATGTGATAACCGATATCTACGACATCCACGACTATGAGCAGGATGTGGAACAATTTGCCGCACACTACGCCCCCATGCTGGAGGGCGGCGCGCCGTTTGAAACCTTCCCCGAACGCCAGAAATGGGGCGGGCAGCCCTATTTTGTCAGCGAATACGGCGGCATGGCATGGCAAAAGCCGGGCGCAGAGGGCTGGGGCTACGGCAACGCGCCAAAGTCGGTAGAAGAATATGTCCATCGGTATATCAGCCTGTGCCGCACCCTGCTGGACAACCCCCGCATCTGTGCGCTGTGCTACACCCAGCTTTACGATATCGAGCAAGAGCAAAACGGCGTTTATTACTACGACCGCACTCCAAAATTCCCACCCCATGTGATGGAGCAGCTTCGCGCCGCCATGGCCGCGCCGGCTGCCATCGAACAGGAAAAGGCATAAAAAAAGCCCGGTATGTATACCGGGCTTTTTTTATGCCTGATTATTCAATATAAAAGACCGATTGTTCACCCGAACCTTCGGTGATTTCCACCGATTCCACAAACCCGGTTTCCTGGATTTGCTCCAGCGTCTCTTCAAAATCTGCCGGATCCACCGTGACCGTCATGCCGCTGCCGGTGGTCTCAATGCTGCCGTCCACATTGGCAGACACCTGCCGCTGGACAGCCAGCATATTGCCTTCCCCCGACTTGCTGATGGTCACATAGCACACCCTTGGCACTTGTATGGCATTGGCCGCAGCAGCAGTACTGCTGCCATTGCCACCGCCGCCACCTCTTCCGCTTCCGCTGCTGCCAACCGCCGGCGGCTCCGCCTGCAATTTTGGCACGACAGCGCCGCCTGCGGTATCTTCCAGCCCTTCAACTGCCGGCGAACTGAAAAGTGCGGCCTGGTCTGCGCTTTCCACACCGGCAGCATGTTCCTCAGCCTCCGGATACCCCTGTGCCGCAGTCTGCGCTTCCTTTTCAGCCTCCGCCGTACTTATCCCGCTATTGGCCGGGGCCGCCGGTGGCTGCTGGGCAGAATCCGCCTGCCCTTGCGCAGATGGCGCCGCAGGCATCTGCACATCCGGAACCTGCATCTGCACATCTGCCGTACCTGCCAAAGAGGGCTGCTGGGTATCCGCTTCCGGCACATATCCGGCAGGGTCTTCTTTGCGCTCCGCAAACCTTCCCGCCGCTGACGGCTGTTCAGGCTGTGCCTGGGACTGTACCGCCCCATCCAACGGCTGTTCAGGCGCCGGCGCTGTATTTTCCGGCTCCGCCGGCTGCACCGCAGCAGGCGCATCCGGTACATTTGGCGCATCGTCGATATAAGCGGTATCCGCCAGCGGCAACTGCGTCACACGAAAATACTGGTCATACACTGCCGTTTTCCCAATGACGGCCAACAGCAGCACGGCGGCGCAGGCTGAACCATACGCCTTCCAGCCGCGGAAGGACTGGAACCCAGTTCTCTTCTTAGATCGTGCCGCACGCACTGCCTCCTGCTGCCGCACACGCCCCATGACGCGCGCCGTAAAATCAGCGGGAGGCTGTACCGCGCTTTCCCTGAGGGCGGACACCAACTGGCTGGTCAGTTCATAGTTTTCCCGGCAGTCGTCACACGAGCTGATATGGTCTTCAAATGCTGTCATATCCCGCTCACTGATGTCGCCGTCGATGTAACGGTCCATGAGCTCTCTTGCCTTGCTGCAAGTTATCACTGCGGCCGCGCCTCCTTTCTCACCCAATTCCAATTGCCAAATCTATTGCAATGATACATCCCCGATACTCTTTTGACGCTTGGGCTACAAAAATTGTTCCCGGTTTTTTTCAAGAAGTTTTTTTAAATTGTTCCGCGCCCGGCTGATCCGGGATTTGACCGTCCCGACCGAGCACCGTTCAATTTTTGCAATTTCTTCATAGCTGAGCCCATTGATATCGCGCAAAATAATCACTTTTTGATGCTCTGCATGCAGCTTCCCAATGGCCTGGCGCACCAAAAGGACCGTTTCCTTTTCGCCATAGGCCTCTTCCGGCGTAGGGCCGGTGTCCGGCACCTGGAGCTGTGCCGCTTCCTCCCCGTCTTCCCCGCCGTCCAGCGACGCCGCGCCAGCCCGTTTGCGGCGGCGCAGGCAGTCTAAACATACGTTGGTGGCCACCCGGTACAGCCAGGTAGAAAACTGCGCATGGAAATGAAACGCACCAATGGAGCGGTAAATTTTGATAAACGCTTCCTGCGCCGCATCATCTGCATCCGCACGGTTCCCCATGATGGACAGCGCAATGTTGAACACCTTGCCCTGATAGGCCTGCACAAGCTGCTCAAATGCGTCCAAATCCCCAGCCTGCGCACGTTCAACCAATTGTCTTTCGTCTGACGCTGCCGTGGCGACCCCCTCCTTTCCGGCAACAATGGCTACATAGGGATATCATACCATATCACGGCAAAAGAATCAATCCAAAATCGCCGGAAAATCGAAAAACGGCGCACAGGAACCTTATCCTGTGCGCCGAAAAGACAGAACCCTTATTCGGCGAAAAACGCCTCGGTATCAATGGCTGACTCGTCAATGCCATCGGCACCGTCTTTATCCAGTTCCACCACAAATGCCGGGCTCTGCGGCGGGATAGACATGGTCATAAAACCGGCATGGCGCGCAAACACCTGATCGCCCTTCTGGATGTCGTCCTTTTGGATGGCCTTGCCTGCGTCATCCTGGAACACCGTTTTGTCGCCGATATTCAAAACCATATAGTTCATCACATCATCCTCTTTGCCCTCCGGCAATACAGTAATCTGGTTTTCCGTCACCTCTACCACCGTACCGCCCAGCGCAACCATTTCAGCCGGCGCTGCAATATCTTCCGGCGTCAGGTCGGTCAAGACAATGGATTTTGCAGCCGACTGCGGCGGCAGCGAACGGGTCATCACAGCGCTGTAAACCGCGTCCACCACGTCGTCTTTTTCAATCTCTGAAAGGGCAATCTCTTCCCCTTTGGCATTGGTCAGTGCCGTTTCTTCCGAGACGTTAAGCCGGATATCCATGCTGCCATCATTGATCAGCAGCCAATCCTCGCCGACTTCCAATACGGCCGACCGGGCCTGCAAATCTGCAATCGGGCTGCCCTCTTCCGGATTCTCCGGGTCTACCGCCATCCCCGGGTCCAGCGGCGGCAGCACATGGATGGCAACCGGCGCATTGTACGGCGGTTCGCTCATACCCATGATATCACCGTACTCCACACCCAGCAGCATACCCACTTCCAAATCGTCAATGCCGAGCGCGTTGCCGTCGTGGTCGGTAATGGCCGTCTCATCGGTAATACCCAGCCGCACCTGGCCTTTTACTGCGTCATCCACCAAAATCTCATGGTCGCCAATCTCCAGGATGGTCGCGCTGGGGGCTGCCGTTACATCCTCGGCAGTATTGTCTGTATCATTTGCCTCTTCCCCGTAAGTGATATTGATATCGCCGTTGGTTTCAATGGCAATCTCGCCCTGCAGGATTTCATCAAAGAAATTGCTGGGCACATACGTCAAATCGTTGACCGTCTGGGGCGCCTTGCCGAGCTTCATAGGCGCGGTACGGGAAAAGGTGTACCCATCCTGGTCTTGCGTCAGTGTCACGTATACGGGGCCGCGCACCAACTCAATCCGTCTGTTTTCCGGGTTCCAGGTCACGGTAAAGCCCATCTGCTCGGTCACCGACCGCAGCGGGATCATCACCGTATTGTCGCCGTCCACATATACCTGGGCGCTTTCGACCAGCTCTCCGTTGACATTGACGTGATACATCGGTTTTACACCTTCTGCGCCAAGCGCGCTCATCGCACTGGTTGCCATAAATGCCGCAGTGGCAACGCCGGCAATCAACCGTTTTTGTTTCATCGTAAATACCTCCTTGTCGTGTTCTTGTTCATGTTTGGTTTTTTCCTATGTATTTCGTCTCTCGCTTATTAAGACGCCGGGAAAGGAAAAAAAGTTCCGCATTTTTTTCAAAAAATTTATGGCCCCACCCATTGACATTCGGCTGCAGGTATTGTATAATGCTTCCACAACAGGCAGTTAGCCTAAACTATTCCATATCCATAAGGAGATGATTTTTATGAAGAAACAGGTTTCAGCCTTAGCCGTCTGCGCCATCGCTGCGGTCAGCGTGGCTGTCGGCGCTTCTGCAGTTGGGGTTATCCAGTCGGTACAATCCGAACTGCGGCCCGACTTCACAATTGTCATCGACGGGCAGGAAAAAACTTTCACAGATGTCAACGGCAATATTGTTTACCCGCTGCTGTACAACGGCACTACATACCTGCCGGTGCGCGCCATTGGCAATATGATGGGCAAGACCGTCTATTGGTATGAAGATGAAAAACGCATTGAATTAAAAGGCGGTGCAACCACTGTAACCGACGCAGACGTCATTATATCGGGCGGCCAGCAGCAAGCCGGCGGCACTGGCAGCGGCGGGGCCGTACAGCCGGCCGGCAGTGAAATTTCCCTGGAACAGGCCAAAGAAATTGCCTTGAAAGAAGGCGGCTTTACCGCAGACCAGGTGCAGTTTACCAAAGCAGAGCTGGATTTTGATGACGGACGCCGCGAATACGAAATTGAATTTTGGGTAAATGGCGTAGAATATGCTGCGGATATCCGTGCATCGGATGGGTTTGTACTATCTATGGAAATTGACCGCGGGTAGACGCCCTGCGAAATAAAACCGCCCTCCTGCGGGACCCCGCAGGAGGGCGGTTTTTTACTCCGGAAATGCCATAGCGCGGAATTCGTATCCCTGCCCTTTTAGATAGGATATCATCTGGGGCAGCGTTTCCGCCGTCACTTTTTTGGCAACTGCATCGTGCATGAGCACCACAATATCTTCTTTATTATAAGAAGTCTTTTTCAAAGACGCCATCAGGTACTCAGCCGACGGCGACTGTTTTTCCGCATCGCCGTTCAGGCAGTTCCAATCGATATACCGGAACCCGTTTTCCACCAGGACGTCTTTAAACGGCTGCTTATATTTTTCAAACGACCCGCCCGGAAACCGGAACAGGCTATTGGGGTTTTGTGTGCCGATGGCCGTTTCAATGGCCGACTGGGTTTGGAGCAGTTCCTGCCGGAAAATTTCCTCAGAATCATCAGATTTGTATAATTTTTGATAATCATGCGAATAACTATGATTGCCGATGCTGTGTCCTTCGGCATAGACCCGCTGTACCATTTCCGGATACTTTTCCACATTAGATCCCAGCATAAAGAACGTGGCTTTGATTTGTTCTTTTGCCAATGTATCCAAAATGGTGCCGGTCACCGGCGACGGCCCGTCGTCAAAAGTCAGGTAGCAGGTTTTCACCCCGTCTTTGACATAGAGGTATGGCACCTCCCCAAAGGCCGGCACATATGCCGTCCCCTCGGCTTCGGCCTTGGCCTGCGCCTGCTGGACGCGCTTC
Organism: uncultured Clostridia bacterium; assembly: GCA_937959315.1. GTDB lineage: Bacteria > Bacillota > Clostridia > UMGS1810 > UMGS1810 > CALGRC01. Next base: position 11,082 of record CALGRC010000134.1, read on the forward strand.
CGTTCCCGGCTGACCGCAATTTGCTGCGCAATCTCCTCCGGCACGGGCGGCTGGTCGGCCATCCCCCGGTCGGTCACAACGCCCGGCTTGCGCATACCGGAAAACGGGTCTACAGCAAAATAGAGCGTAACCGCGGCGGCCACCAGGATGAGCAACACTCCCAATTTTATCACCATCCTGCCCCGCCGCGGCATACGCCGTTTCCTTTTATAGGGCGGCCGGCGGCGCCCGCCCGCTGTTAACGCTTCATAGCGGCTGATTTTATCCATTTTGTCCATATTTATTTCCCTTTCTGTTGTATTTCCCCCATGCGTTCATTATAACCCAATCCCCCTTGTTTATCAATCATTTTATGACATATTTTTTAACAATTCTAAAAGGGATTGACAGTATAGCAACTTCCCGGCGCGGTCACGCTAATCCATGTGAAACCAGTCGTATGGGAGTGTTTGCATTGAAAACAATCAAAAAACAAAAAACTGCGCGGCTGCTGGCTTTTTCTATACTGTCCGCCATAGCGCTGGCCTGGTGCAGCATAGACGCCATACCCGCGCGCATTGTCCTATTCGAGCAGGAACAGGCGTCCATTGGCGGGCCGCTGTTTGACCGCCTGCTGACGCTGGACGTGGCGGCGGGGCATGGCGGCGTCCTGCTTGCAGATGGGCAGGTTGCAGCCGGCGCCGCACAGGGCGGGGCGCTCAAAGAGGGCAGCTATACCGCCAACGTTAAATTTTTGGGTTTATTGCCCGTCAAAACGGTACGGGTGGACGTGCTCCAACCGGCCGAAGTGGTACCCTGCGGCAACAGCATTGGCGTCAAGCTATACACCGACGGCCTTTTGGTAGTGGGGCTGTCCGATTTTCAAGACACTACCGGCCGCAGCGTGTCACCAGGGAAAGACTGCGGGCTGCGTGTGGGGGATATCATACGCCAAGTCAATGGGCAGGAAACCAAAACCATTGCGGAATTTTCAGACGCCGTCAACGGCGCAGGCGGCAGCCAGATACAACTGCTCCTAGAACGGGGCGGGCGGCAATTTACGCAGGATATCTGCCCGCGCGCAGACGCGGCTGACCAAACATTCAAGCTGGGCATTTGGGTGCGCGATTCTACCGCAGGCATTGGCACGCTGACCTTTTACGACCCCGCCACCAATGCATTCGGCGCATTGGGGCACGGCATTACCGACGTAGATACCGGCGGGCTGCTGCCTGTGGGCAGCGGCAGCATCCTGCCGGCTAATATTGTGTCGGTCAAACGGGGGGAAAAGGGGGCGCCGGGCGAACTGCGCGGCGTTTTTGCAGGCGACGGGACAACCATTGGCACAGTGGCTGCCAACACCAGCCAAGGCATTTACGGGCACATAGAAAATGCAGCCGCCATCCCGGCGGATACCGCCTATCCCATTGCCCCCCGTTCCCAGGTACAGGAAGGGAAAGCGGAATTGGTCTGCAGCATCCGCGGCCAAGAAACCGCACATTATGAAATTGAAATCCAGCGCCTGCTGCACAGCGACGCAGGGGGGAAAAGCATGGTAATACAAGTGACCGACCCGGCGCTTTTGTCTGAAACAGGCGGTATTGTACAAGGCATGAGCGGAAGCCCTATCTTGCAGGACGGGAAACTGGTGGGGGCCGTCACCCATGTGTTTATCAACGACCCAACCCGCGGATATGGGATATTTATTGACACTATGTACAAAAACAGTATAAAATTTTAGTCGAAAACCGTCATATTATCCTATTTTTCTAAGAAAACGCGAAATTTTATCGGGATTTCGTTATGCAGGATACTTCAAGTATCCAAAGAAATTGAATGGCTTTATTTTTCGACAAATTATATTTCACATAATTTAACAATATTTTCATAATTTCGTAAAAACATCATAGATTCTGACATCCCCGCATTGTAAAAGCATTCCAATTTCTATATAATGGTAGATGAGCGGGGCAATCCAAAACAATCAGCATGAGGGGGAAAATGGTAGTGCAAAGTAAAGCAGTGACCGTATTAATCGCGGACGACAACCAAGAATTTTGCAATATGACGAAAAGCTTTTTTGACGCCTGCGAGGACATCGAAGTGGTAGGTGTAGCATTTGACGGGAAGGAAGCATTTGAAATGGTGCTGGAAACCCAGCCGGATGTTTTGCTGACTGACATTGTTATGCCGCGGTTAGACGGCCTGGGGCTGTTGGCAAAATTGAGCAACGCCCAAATGGAAAAAAAGCCGGCATGTATTGTATTTTCAGCAGTTGGCCAGGAAGCCATCACACGAAAAGCAATCAGCCTCGGCGCCAAGTATTATATTGTCAAACCGTTTGATTTAGAAGAGCTTGCAGAGCATATCCGCTCTTTCCGCAACGACCTCCTAAAAGACACGCCGCAGTTCCGTACACGGGACAAAAGCGACACAGAGCTGGAAACCACCATCACCGAGATCATCCAAAAAGTAGGGGTGCCAGCACACATCAAAGGGTACCAATATATGCGCGACGCCATCTCTATGGTTATACACGATATGGATATTGTCAATTCCATCACCAAAGTCCTGTATCCATCGGTGGCCAAGCATTACAACACCACATCTTCCAGGGTGGAACGCGCCATCCGGCATGCCATCGAAGTGGCCTGGGACCGCGGCGATCCAGAGGTGCTCAACAGCTTGTTTGGATATACCATCCGGTCAAACAAGGGCAAACCGACCAACAGTGAATTTATTGCGATGATTGCGGATAAAATCCGTCTGGATATGAAAGTTTGCTAAAAAGCGATATCCGCACAAATTTTTGAAACTGCAACAAGGAGCGATACCGTTTCACCATGGATAGGCAAGATTGTAAAACATAACCCCTCTTTTTGGTTTTCTTTTTTACCGAAAAGAGGGGTTCTATCATTCCAGTATAAATTATAGCGCATTTTTCCCAGAATGTCAACTATAGTGTATATTTTGTTGAAAAATAAATCGAATGAATACCAGCAGGAAATACTATAGTATCGAGGTGATTACTATGGTATATGATTTTGGTATGACAGTCAAACGGCTGCGCAAACAAAAAGGCTGGTCGCAAGAAACATTCGGCAGGAAAATCGGCGTATCCAAAGGCGCAATCAGCACCTATGAACGCAACGTCAAAATCCCGTCAGCGGAAATTATTAAAATCATGGCGGTCACCTTCGGCGTCAGCGCAGACCATCTGCTTGGCCTGAAAAAGACCGATGAATACTATATTGGGGATTTGACAGAAAAGCAAAAGGAAATTATCAAGACCATCATTGACGAATTCCGGCGGTCCAACCGGTAACCCTTGCGGGGGCACCCCCCATGTTTTCAAACAAATCCTTGACTTTTTGCCAAACATAGGATATAATAAGTACCGCTGATTTGGAATGATCAGCATCCTTGCTCCGTTCATTGTCGGAACCGGGGCCATAGTCCAAAAGGAGGTGACTGACCAATGGAACCCATCAAAAACAAGTATGAGACCATCTTTATCATCGACCCAACGCTGTCGGAGGAAGACACAACGGCGCTGACCGAGAAATTCAAGGCGCTGATTGCCGCAAACGGCGAGGTGGAAACGGTGGACGTATGGGGCAAACGCCGGCTGGCATATGAAATTGACGACAAAACCGAAGGGTTTTATGTGCTGATCAATTTCGCATGCGCCGCGCCGTTCGTTGCAGAGCTGGAGCGTGTGTACAACATCACCGACGGCATCCTGCGTACCATTATCGTCCGGAAAGACTGCAAGTAAGGAGGCGCGAGGGATATGAACAAAGTCATCCTGATGGGAAGGCTGACCCGTGACCCGGAGCTGCGCACCACGCCAAATGGGGTGAGCGTTTGCAGCTTTACCATTGCGGTCAACCGCCGGTTTAAAAACGCCGAGGGCAGCTATGACGCAGACTTCATCAACTGCGTGGCCTGGCGGCAGACAGGCGAATTCGTATCGCGGTATTTTACCAAGGGGCGGATGATTGCCGTGGTCGGCAGCTTGCAGACCAGGACGTATGAAAAAGACGGCCAGAAACGCTACACAACCGAGGTCCAGGTGGACGAGGCGCACTTTACCGAGTCCAAGGGCAGCGCAGAAGGGGCTGGGAATACCGGCGGCTTCGGCGGTGCAGGCCAAAACCGCGGCGGCGGGAACGACGATTTGTCGTTTGGCGCCGGGGACGGTTTTATGCCCATGCCGGCTGACGACGACTTGCCGTTTTAACGAAACACGCAATTTGTTTTGATAAGGAGGGTTATCCAATGGCTGAAGAAAGAGCTTACCGCAGAAAACCGCGCCGCAAGGTGTGCCAATTCTGCGTGGACAAAGTCGAAGAAATCGACTATAAGGATGTTGCAAAGCTGCGCCGGTATGTTTCCGAGCGCGCAAAAATTTTGCCGCGCCGTATCAGCGGCAACTGCGCAAAGCATCAGCGCCAGCTGACCACCGCTATCAAGCGGGCCCGTCACATTGCGCTGCTGCCCTATTCTTCTGATTGATGGCAAAACACCCCGCAAAAAAGCGGGGTGTTTTTTTGTCAATTTTTCTTGACAGCGCGCCGTCAAAGGGATATACTGGATTTTGGAAATATACAGAGCAGGCATGACGCGTCAAGTGCCGGGGAATGGGAGTAGAGTCCCCGGACGAAAAACCGCTTTGGTTTGCGGTGTCATGTTCCATCCGCTGTTACAGCTGTGTGATACCCATTTGTAACAGCCCCTGCCTGCAAATTCAGAGAGGGGATTTTTTTATGCAAAAACATGGTTCTACCAAAAAACTGGTGCAGACTGCACTGCTGGTCGCCATTGCGGTGGCGCTGCGCAACTTTTCCTACATGGTGCCCTTTGGCGGGCAAAGCGGCATGCGCATTGGTGTGTCCGGCTTTTTTTCCAAGCTGCCCGCGCTGCTGTTCGGCCCGGTATACGGCGGGTTGTCCAGCGCCCTGACTGACCTGATGGGGTTTTTGCTCAAGCCCGAAGGCGGTTACCTGCCGCTGCTCACCCTAACAGCGTTGCTGGGCGGCATACTGACCGGCCTTTTGTGGCGGTGGGTCAAGCCGGCCAGCTACCGGCGGCTGCGCATGGGCTTTTTGGCGCTGTTCGGCGCAGCGGCGCTGTTGGGCGTTGGCAACCACATCGCCCTGGCCATGCAAACGGGCGGATGGTATCAATTTTTGCAGTCGTTTGGAAAGAAAGCGTATCTGGTTGCCTTTGCGCCTTATGCGGCAGCTGCGCTGGGTTTTGCGGCGCTGGGGCTGGACGCCCTTGCCAGCCGGTTTTCCAAACACGACCTAACCGGCACCTTTTTAAAACTGCTGGTAGTATTTGGGATAGCAGATATTGCTGTCACCACCGTTAACACAGCGATTCTGATGATATTCACCCCGTCCATCGGCGCGCTGGGCTTTACAGCGTTTTACCTGCCGCGGCTGGCGCAGGAAGTTATCATGGTGGTATTGTCCGCCTATGTCAGTTCCCTGCTGCTGGAGCTCTACAACCGCGCCGTCCGGCCGCATATTGGATAAAAAGGAGGCTATTTATGGCAAATTTACAGCAAACACCCCAGGCGGAACGGCTGCATATCGCTTTTTTCGGCCGGCGCAACAGCGGGAAATCATCGCTGGTAAACGCACTCGCCGGGCAGCAGGTGTCCATCGTATCCGACGTACCGGGCACCACCACCGACCCTGTATATAAATCCATAGAACTTCAGGGGATTGGCCCTTGTACGCTGGTGGACACCGCCGGCTTTGACGATGTGGATACGCTGGGGCACATGCGGGTAGAAAAGACGCTGCAGGCCGCCAGACGAGCAGACCTGTGCGTACTGGTGGTTTCGGCCCAGACCGACACGCCAGACTTAGAAACGACATTTTTACAAAAAATAGAAAATAAGCCAGCCATTTGTTTGTTGAATAAAGTCGAATTTTGCTTGGACTTGCAGGCTTGCCTGTCAAAAACCGAAAAAACCCTCCAGCTCCCCACCCTGGCCGTGAGCGCCAAAACCGGGCAGGGGATGGATCAATTGCTGCCCTTTATCCGCACCCACGCGCCGCAGCAGGAGGAACGGTCCATTGTCGGCAACCTGGCCGGCCCAGGCGACACCGTCGTGCTGGTAATGCCGCAGGACGCTTCCGCCCCCAAGGGGCGGCTGATTTTGCCGCAGGTGCAGACGCTGCGGGAGCTGCTGGACAAAGGGGTTATCGCCGCCTGTGTGACAGCCGAACAGTTCCCGGCCGCGCTGGCCGCCATGAACCAGCCGCCCAAGGCGGTCATTACCGATTCCCAGGTGTTTGGGTATGTTGCAGAGCACACGCCAAAGGAAAGCATCCTCACCTCCTTTTCCATTTTAATGGCAAACTATAAAGGCGATATCGAGCTGTTTACCGCCGGCGCAAAGGCCATTGCAAACTTAAAAGCCGGCGATACCGTGCTGATTGCAGAGGCATGCTCCCATACCACCACCGACGCCGACATTGCGCGGGTGAAAATCCCCGGCCTGCTGCACAAAAAAATCAGCGCCGGCATCCAAACAGTGGTGGTATCGGGCGCCGATTTCCCCGACGACCTCTCGCCGTATGCGCTGGTCATCCACTGCGGCGGGTGCATGTTCAACCGGGCGCACGTGATGAGCCGGGTGCAGGCCTGCCAGGCGCAGGGGGTGCCAGTGACCAACTATGGCGTGGCCATTGCCTATTTAACCGGTATTTTAGACAAAATTGCACTGCATAACCAACCACCAATTGTACAGCAAGAAAACATGTGATATAATAGACAAAAAAGAGGAGCGTGATGATTTTGAACCGTAAAAAAACTGCTGTTTTAACGCTGGCGCTGACCAGCGCATTCGCCGTAGGGGTATGCGCCTCCGGCGTGGTGGAGGACATCACCGCACAGCTACGGCCCGACCTTACCATCAAGATGGCCGGGCAGCCGCAAAGTTTTTCCGACGTCAACGGCAATGTGGTTTACCCCATCATGTATAACGGCACCACCTACCTGCCAGTGCGCGGCATTGGGCAGCTCTTTGGCCAGGCCATCGACTGGGACGGTGAAACCCAAACGGTAACCGTAGGTGAAAAGGACGCATTTGCCAGCCTGATTACCCTGCCGGGCGAAACAGACGGCTGGGCAGGCAAAAAAATCATGGACGAAACAACACTGACCTTCCCGTATGGGGATTTAGGGGAGCCCAAAACCTTCCAATCGGGCATCCAGCTAAACGAAATCAACAGTGCGGCCAAAGATTATTCCGTCAAGCTGGAAAAGGAATATGCCACCATGAATGTGACGCTGCACAACCCGGCTGCCAGCCAATACGCCGCAACGCTGCGCGTCATCAACCAGGATACCGGCGTGGTGGTATTTGAAGGCACACTGGAGCCGGGACAGTACAAGGAGGGCACGGACATCAAGCTGGGCGCGGCAAAGACGCTGCAATTCCAGGCAGAGGGCTCAGCCGGCGGCAATGACACCGTTTATTTCCTCAATCCCGAGGTACGGTAAACAGAAATGCTGCAAAAGCACGGCACATAGCCGTGCTTTTTTGTTGCGCCCATCTGCATTTTGTGGTATACTAACCAAAGATTTTTTCAAAAAAGGAGTACAAAACATGATTACCATTACCGACCTCAGCCTTACTTTCAGCGGGGACGCGCTGTTTAAACATGTCAATTTGAAATTTACCCCCGGCAACTGCTATGGCGTCATCGGCGCCAACGGCGCAGGGAAATCCACCTTCCTGCGCATTTTGTCGGGCGAGCTGGAGCCGTCTGCCGGCGAAGTGGCGGTCACACCGGGCGAGCGCATGTCGGTCTTAAAGCAAGACCACTTTGCCTATGACGAATTTTCGGTGATGGACACCATTTTGCAGGGCAATCTGCACCTGTACCAGATTGGCAAGGAAAAAGACGCCATTTATGCCAAGGAGGACTTTACCGACGAAGACGGCGTGCGCGCATCCGAACTGGAAGCGGAATTTGCAGAGCTGGGCGGCTGGGAGGCCGAATCGGACGCATCCCGCCTGGTGCAGGGGCTGGGGCTGGACGCGGGTATTTTGGAGCGGCAGATGCGCCAGCTCAGCGCAGCCGAAAAAGTGAAAATTTTGCTGGCGCAGGCGCTGTTTGGGCAGCCGGACATCATTTTGCTGGACGAGCCCACCAACCATTTGGATTTGGACGCGGTCGCCTGGCTGGAAGATTTTTTGATGGAATACCCCGGTACCGTGATTGTGGTGTCGCACGACCGGTACTTTTTGAACAACGTCTGTACGCATATCGTGGATATTGACTACAACAAGATTAAGCTGTATGTGGGCAATTATGAATTTTGGTATGAATCCAGCCAGCTCATGCAGCGGATGGCCAAGCAGCAAAACAAAAAAGCGGAGGAAAAGGCAAAGGAACTGCAAACCTTCATCCAGCGCTTTTCGGCCAACAAATCCAAGGCACGGCAGGCCACCAGCCGGAGAAAGCTTTTGGAAAAACTGGAATTTGACCAGCTGCCCGCTTCCAGCCGGCGGTACCCGTTTGTGGGGTTTGATATGGACCGCGAGGCCGGCAAGGATATTTTGTTTGTTACCGATGTGGGCAAAACGGTGGACGGCGTCAAGGTGCTGGATGGGGTGACATTTACGGTATCCAAAGGGGATAAAATTGCTTTTATCAGCGAAAACGAAGTGGCCGTCACCACGCTCATGCAGCTTTTGGCCGGCGAACTGGAACCGGACGAGGGCACGGTTAAATGGGGGGTCAGCACGTCGCGTTCCTATTTTCCAAAGGATAACTCGTCCTACTTTGACGGTTCAGAACTGTCCATCCTCGACTGGCTGCGGCAGTACTCGTCCGACCCGCACGAATCGTACCTGCGCGGCTTTTTGGGGCGCATGCTCTTTTCCGGCGACGATGTGTACAAGCCGGTGCAGGTGCTCTCGGGCGGCGAAAGGGTGCGGTGCATGCTGTCGCGCATGATGCTCTCCGGCTCCAACGTGCTGCTGCTGGACCAGCCCACCAACCACTTGGATCTGGAATCCATCACCGCCGTCAACAACGGCCTTGCAGACTTTAAAGGCAATGTGCTGTTTGCATCGCACGACCATGAATTTGTACAGACGGCCGCCAACCGGATTATCCAAATTCTGCCGTCCGGCATTGTGGACCGGCAGGGGACCTACGACGACTTTATCCAGTGGCGGAAAACGGCAAACGCTTGAATAAAACCCTCCAAAACGGCAAATGCTAAGCCAAAAAGGAGGTTGTTTCCAGATGAACGACAAAAAAGACAGGCACGCGCGCGACCAGCATGCGCGCAGCAACATGACAACCCCGCTGCGGGGGCAGGACGACGTACTGCCCGAAAACGGCGTGGCCATGCCGTCAGAGGACGAGGTAATGCGTGCCAAGGAATGGGTGGATGAGCACGAGGTGTGAGCCGCCCACAACACCATAGAAGGGCGGAAAAGGGATGGACAGTATGGCAATTTTCCAGCAGGTGCTCATTTTGTTCCTGCTGATTGTCGTCGGATATGCGGCGTCAAAATTTCATCTGGTGGGCGGGTCGTTTCCCAAACACCTATCGGCTTTTTTGTTCCATATCACCCTGCCCTGCTCCATTGTTTCGGCCATGCGGTTTTCCTTTGCGCCGTCCATGCTGCTGCAAAGCGGTATGCTCATTGCCGCCGGCGCGGCGGTCACCGCCGCATCCTACGGCGCCGGCCTGCTGGCAGCCAAGCTGCTGCGCATCCGCGGGAGTTTCCGCAATGTCGCGGTTTTTGCGGTCACCTTTTCCAATTTCAGCTTTATGGGCTATCCGGTGGCACAGGCGTTTTTTGGCGACGAGGGGCTGTTTTTAGCGGCGGTGTATTCGGTGCCGGTGTATGTATTTATGCAGTCGCTGGGCATGGCGCTCATTGAAAGCGAAGGGGAAAAGCGGGGCTTCCGCCCGAGCTATCTTTTCAATCCCCCCATGGCGGGCGTGCTGGTTGGCTTTTTCCTGTTTTTGGTACAATGGCGGCTGCCCTACCCGATAGAACAGGCCATCGACCTGCTGGGAAGCGTTACCACACCCATGGCCATGGTGCTGGTGGGGCTGGTGCTGACCGGCGAACCGCTCCGGTATGCCTTTTCCAATTGGAAATACTATGCCATTGCGGCCATCCGGCTGGTACTGCTGCCGCTGCTGGTTTTTGCAGCCCTGCGCCTGCTTGGCTTTTCCGGCACCGCCGCCATGCTGCCGGCGGTCATTACCATGATGCCGGTGGCGGCCAACATTGTCGTGGTATCTGCCGCCTACGGCAAGGACGTCGCCTCGTCCGCCCGCATTGTGCTGCTCACCACCCTGCTGTCGGTGGCCACCATCCCGGCAATGGGATATATCATGAGCCTGATGCCATAACCCCATCCCCGGCAAAAACCGGGGATGGGGTTCAATCTGTATGATATTATGTTTTACGTTCAATGCTTCCAATGAGCACCAAAGGAAGCTCGTGCAATCGGTAATTTACAACAAAATCCAAATCCTCTTTCCATTTTTGTACCGCATTTGTTTTTCTGGGGTCGTTTTCCTGCCCTTTTATAAACCATTTCAGATAATACTTGATCTCATGCCTGCTCAAAATGTGGTTATCCATAATACGGGCCAAAATATTTTGCCGTTCTATTGCTGTATATCCCGCCTCTTCCCGCACAGTATATCCATTCAGCATTAAGGGAGACTTTTCCGGCAGGCAATATGTACCAAAGGAACCATCATACATATGCACCCTGGCCGGGAAAAACCGAAACCGTTTTAGATATTGCTGATAGTCGTCATATTCCATCAAATATTTATCGCATTCTTGGCAATATTCTACATAAAATAATTTCGGAATATCTCCAAAGGGCACAACCCTTGCCCGGTATTCCTCGATGTAGTGGCTTTTATGGCAGGCAAGCCGTCCGCGGTATACATATACCGTATGTGAAAAATCTGAAAGCTGTTGTACAACGGTCTGTCTCTTTTTTGAAACTGCCCTTTCAATGTCGCGCATAATTTCATAGGACACCACATCTTTGCGAAAAATACGGATGATTTCAAAGGGCTTTTCGTCCACCATAACCGATTGCAACACTTCTTTTTCTGCAACAAGCAGACGAAGCGCAATCTCGCTAGTATAATGAATGATACCTCTGTCCACATCCACATCGGCATAGTCATAAACTATGGTATATGTACGGATATCCCGTTTTGTACACAACGTAAATTGACGGTAAACACTTGCCGTTTGCTTAAAAATGGCTTTGTATTTGTTTTTGTCGTAAGATACATGATAGTCCAACCGTAATTGATATGCAGCACGGTCAAAACGGATGCCTTCCAAATGTGTCAGCAAATACCGGAATGTGGAAAACAGTGCATGGCATTCATGGCAGAAGCTTCCGCTGATTTTTACACATTCCTTCTGAGAAATCTGAATTGCATAAACAAAATCCTTTTGAAGCTGCTTTCCGCAAAGCGGACATACAGCAAACCGGATGGGTGTTGGGTAAATATATGGCACGCGCTGTTTTAAATTGACTTTAGATACGGGAACCGTATCATAATTCCAATTACCAATTTTTATCATATGTGCCCCCTTGCCAACAAAAATAACAAAGCTAACCGTTCTTTTCCCTATGTATATAGATTATCATAGGATTCGTCATATGTAAATACCAGCAAGTCATCCTTGCTGGTATTTCTTATTTTGTCAGCGTCACAATGGCCGCCAGCGCCAAATCGACCAGCGTATCGCGGCTGATATGCCCCTTCAGGCTGCCATCCGCCGCCACGCGCGAAGGATAAGACCGGCCCACAAAATCGCTTTCGCCAATCCGCCCAAAGGAAAACAGCCCATAGCCGTATTGGTGGCTGCGCCCGCCGGCGCCCAGTTCCTCGGTGTAGATATTGAGCAGCAGCCGGATTTCGTCCGGCGTCAGCTTGCGGTTATACCGGCGCATGCCCTTGCCCTGCAGGATTGCCACCGCGCCGGTGATGATGGGCGTCGCCATGGAGGTACCCGACAGGGTTGCGTAGCCGTTGTCCAAATAGGTAGAATAGATGTCCTTGCCCGCGGCGGCAATTTCTGCCGCAGTGCCAGTGGAGGAAAAATCGGTAATCCGCTTGTTGATATCCACCGCGGTCACGGCGATGGTATCCTTGAAATTGGCCGGGTAGCCAATGGTGTTATCCCCCAGCTCCCCCTCATTCCCGGCGGCGCAAATCATGCTGATGCCGCTTTGGTGGACCTTGGCAATCAAATTGGCGTATTCCTTGGTGGACAGGCCGGACGAAAAGGACATATTGATGACATCCACCTGCTTATCCATCATCCAGTTCAGGCTTTTTGCAATGGCCGGATAGGTGGTTTTCCCGGTCTTATCAAACGCCTTGGCAATGTACAGCTTGGCCTCGGGCGCAACCCCTACCACGCCCACGCCGTTTTTTTCAGCCGCCACAATGCCCGACACATGGGTGCCGTGCCCGTTTTCATCGTCAATATCCTCCGGGCCGCCCGCGGCGGTAAAATTGACATAATCCGCAATGCGGTTTTTCAAATCCACATGGCCGGCGTCAATCCCGGTGTCGATAATCCCCACCTTTACGCCCCCGCCCATGGTTTCCCCCCACTCCAGCGGCGCCCCTACCATATTGACGCCGTAATCAATGATCTCCTCCGGCTGGACGGCGCTGGTCCGGATGATCTTGTAATCGTCCAGTTGAAAGCGCATAAAAATGCCCCCTTGTTCATAGCTGTGCAGTCGCACAATATAACATATGCACAAAAGGGGCATTTTGCTTCTTTGCAATGGGACGGCCTCAAAAGCCCAGCGGGATGCGCAGCAGCACAAACGCCAGCAGCAGCAGTGTCCAGGCGGCCAAAAAAACCAGCGAATAGGGCAGCATGGCGCCAATGAGGTCGCCAACTGTAAATTTGGGCTGGTATTTGCGCATATACAGCAGCACCACGCCTGCATAGGTCATCAGCGGGGTGATGGTGTTGGTGCACGAGTCGGCCACCCGGTAGGCGGCCGCCACCACGTCGGGCGTCATAGAGGCGTTGACCGAATACAGCATGGGGATAAAAATGGGCCCCAGCAGCATCCATTTGCTGGTCAGCCCGCCCACAAACAGGTTGACAATGGCGGTAATCAAAATAAATGCGACAATCAGCAGCACCGGCGAATGCGCTGCGCCGATGGCCTCCAGCGCCCGGGCCCCGACAAAGGTGATATAGGCGCCCACATTGGAATAACTCAGCAGCGCCAAAAAGTTGTAGCAGAAAAAAGTCAGCACAATGACATACCCCATGCCGCCGATCTGCTTGGACATGGCGCGCACCAAATCACCGGCAGAACGGAAGGCGCCGGACGCAAACCCGTAAAACATGCCCGGGGTGAAAAACAGCAGCGTGATGAGCAAAATGATGTTGTCCAAAAAGGGGGTGGCCGTTTTGCCCGTCTGGTCGGTGTAGGGCCTCAGCGGCCCAAAGCACAGCGCCGCCACCACCGCGCCCGACAGCAGCAGCCCCGCCAGTGCCCACCAAAGGGAGCGGGTTTCAGCTTTGGAAACGGTAAATTCCCCAACCGAGATATCGTCGGGGATTTCATAGGGCTGGCCCTCAAACCGGCGGCGGGTAAACCGTTTGGTGATAAACCCGCCCAGCAGCACCAGCAGCACGGTGGAAGCCACCATAAAATAATAGTGCATGGTCGCCGGGTTGAGCGGCTTGCCCGCCTGCGATACAAACGGCACCCCCTGCGAGAGCGCAAAGCCCTGCGCGTTGGTCCCGATGATAACATCCACCACCGTAGCGGGAATGAGATTGGCCGAAAACCCTGCCGATACCCCGGCAAACGCAGCGCACATGCCAATGAGCGGGTTTTTGCCGATACCGGCGTACAGCAGCCCCGCCAGCGGGATTAAAATGATGTATCCAGCGTCGGTGGCAATGTTGCTCATAATGCCCAAAAATACCAGCACAAACGGCAAAAGTCGGTCGGTAATGCCAGCGCCCGCCTTGCGTATCAGCGCCGACAAAAGGCCCGATTCCTCGGCTACGCCAATGCCGAACATCACCAGCAGAATGGTGCCCAAAATCCCGCCGGCATAGCCCAGCCAGTTGTTTAAAATGGCATTGCCGAATATCCAGCGGATATTTTCGGCGGTAAACATGTTTTTGATTTCATAATGCGCCCTGCCGCCGTCCGCGGCGGTGGTATCGAACCCATAGCCGCCGAACAGGAGCGTCGCCAGCAGCAGTATGGCATACAGCGACGCAAATATCATCACTGGGTCAGGGATTTTATGACCAATCCGCTCTATGACCGACGGCTTTTTTTCTGATGATTTCCGGTCTGACAAAAAAATCATCCTTTCAGTAAAATCATAGCGTTACAGCTATTTTTTACAAAAGGATGATTTTTTATCCTCACTTTTCCGCTTTCCTTGTCCGGTTATTCCCCCGCAGGCTCCGGCGGGGCGGCCTCCGCCGCCTGCGCGGCTTTTTTCCGCTCCAGCCGCATTTCCACATAGTCGCCGGCAATGCGGTAGAGCACCGCCATGGCGGGGATGCCGATGAAAATGCCCAAAATGCCAAACATACCGCCGCCCACCATAATAGCCAGCAGCACCCACAGCCCGGAAAGCCCGATGGACGAACCAACCACCTTGGGATAGATGAGGTTGCCCTCCAGCTGCTGGAGCACGATGATAAACAGCACAAACCACAGCGCTGTAATGGGCTTTACCATAAAAATGATAAACGCGCTGGGGATGGTGCCGATATACGCGCCAAAAATGGGGATGACACTGGTCGCCGCAACAATAACCGATATCAGCAGCGCATACGGCATGCGGAAAATGGACATGCCCGCAAAGCACAGCACCCCCAAAATAACCGCCTCGGTGAGCTGCCCGGCAAAAAAACGCGAAAAGGTGGTATTGGTAAACCGCCCGGTGCGAAGCAAAATGTCTGCAATATCGTCCCGCACAAAGGCATGCAGGCAGTTTTTGAGCTGTGTGCAAAGCTTTTCCTTGTTGTACAATAGGTAAATGCACAGCACCAGGCCCAAAAAGGCATTGAATACCCCGCTGGTGACGCCCACCACGCCGCCCAGCACGTTGGGCAGCACATTTTCCAAAATCTTATTGGCCATGCCCAAAAGCTGGCGCATCCAATTTTCAAATTCCACCCAGAAGGTGTCGGCAATGCCCAGCGTTTCAGTGGTCTGGTTGATAAACCGCTGCACCGACGACACATAGGACGGGAACCGCTCGACCAGCGTGGCTACCGACGACGCCAGCTGCGGCACAATGACTGCCGACAGCGTCACCAGCACCGCCAGCGCCAGCACAAAGGTAAGCGAAATGGAAAACAGCCGCCGGAACCGGTAGAGTTTGCGCTTGGGATTGCGGAACAGCAGCCGCTCTATCGCGCGCATGGGGATGTTTAAAATATAGGCGATGCAAAACCCATACAGCAGCGGGCTGAGCAGCGACAAAACGGAGCCGATACGCGTCCAGAAAAAGTTTAAATTGTTGCACACCACAAACAAAATCACGCCAAACGCCACAATAATCAGCGGTTTTTTGAGCTGCTTCCTCACATAATCCATCCGTTTCCCCATAGGCTATCCCTCCTTTGTCCCGCCGGGCAGGCTGCTTTCGCCGCATACGGCAAAGCCGGCGTCCAGCAAACGCTGCGCGGCGATGCCGTTGCCCGGCACCGTCCTGCCCGAAAAGCTACCGTCATATACCCGCCCGCACCCGCAGGACGGGCTGTTTTCCTTTAAAATTATCAGCTCCGGCCGGTATTTCTGCGCCAGCGCCAGCGCCTGCTGCGCGCCCCTTTGAAAGGCCGCCGTCACATCCTGCCCGGCTTTATCCACCACACGGCCGTCCGGCTGGATTTCCGCCGGAGGGCGCGGCTGCGGCAGGCCGCCGAGCGATTCGGGGCAGATGGGCAGATACTCCTTGCCTTCTAAAAACGCCAAAACGCCTGCGTGACGGTTATGCCCGCCGTTGTATTTGCACGCTTTCCCCAGCAGGCACGCGCTCACCAATATCATACCCCCGCCCCCGTTCCCGTTGTACTTGCAATCCTTCATTTCTTATAGTATAATAGATGAAAGCCTCAGATGCAAGGGATTTTTCCCTAAAATCGCAGGCCGCATACACAAAAAGCTTGTTCTTACCATTCACGGGCGCGCCCGGTTTGCAGGCAGGTTGTATTTTTATGCCTGATCCCTCTGCGCCCAAAACGGGAAGCGGAGGTTTTTTTATGGAGGAAACCAAAATTGCGCTGGTTGGCATCCTGGTGGAGGAGCTGGACGCCTCGGCAAAGGTCAACGCGCTGCTGCACGGCTACGCGGGCTACATTGTAGGGCGCATGGGTATCCCCTACCGGCAAAAGGGGGTCAGTGTGATTTCTGTGGTGCTGGACGCACCGCGCGATGTGATTAGCGCGCTGGCGGGGAAGCTTGGCATGATTGGGGGGATCAGCGTGAAAACGGTGATTACCAAATCGTGATGGCACTGGCGCAGCGCATCGCAGACGGGTATGTGCCCACCGCCCGCGAGCTGGCCGCCCTGCTGGACGCGCCGGACGGCGTGTGGGAGGAGCTGTTCGCCCTTGCCGCCGCGGTGACGCAGGCGCAAAAGGGCAGTTTGGTCAACGTGCGGGGGATCATTGAATTTTCCAGCCACTGCCGCCGGGAATGCCGCTACTGCGGGCTCAACCGGTTCCACACAAGCCTGCCCCGCTACCGGATGACGGCTGGCGAAGTTGCCGAGACCGCCGCCGCCGGGTGGCGGGCGGGCTACAAAACCGTGGTGCTGCAATCGGGCGAGGACCCATGGTTTACCAAAGAACGGCTGTGCGCGCTGGTGCGGGCGGTCAAAGACGCCGTGCCCGGCATGGCGGTAACCGGCTCATTCGGCGAGCTGCCGGACGGCGCCTATGCTGCCCTGCGGGAGGCGGGCTGTGACCGGTACCTGCTCAAACATGAAACGGCCGACCCGGCGCTTTACCGGCGGCTGCACCCGGAATCCACGCTGGATACCCGTATCCACTGCCTGCGAACCTTAAAAAAGCTGGGCTATGAAACGGGCGGCGGCTTCATGGTGGGCCTGCCGGGGCAAACCAGCGAAACGGTTGCCAGGGATTTGCTGCTGCTGCGCAGTATCCCCTGCGATATGGCGGGCATCGGGCCGTTTGTGCCATGCCCCGGCACACCGCTTTCAGCCGCGCCGCCCGGCAGCCCGGTGCGCACCCGGCGGGCAGTGGCCCTCTGCCGCCTGCTGCTGCCGGATGCAAACCTTCCCGCCACCACCTCGCTGGGGGTGCTGGACGCCAACGAGCGGGACAGCGTGTTTCAAAGCGGCGCCAATGTCATCATGAAAAAGCTGACGCCGCCCAAATACCGGGCCATGTACGAGATTTACCCGGCCGATTATTCGCATATCCAGGCCATAGATACCGAACGGCAGCAGCTCAACACGCTGCTGGACGGCCTTGGCAAATGCTATGACTAAAAAGGAGGTTTTTGACAGATGTATGATGTGAAATCCATGGACGCGACCCAGTTTATTGACCACGATGAGGTACTGGCGTCGCTGGAATTTGGCGAAAGCAAGAAAAACGATAAAGCATATCTTCTGGGCCTGGTGGAAAAGGCGAAGCGCTTACAGCGCATGACACACCGGGAGGCCGCCGCGCTCATTTTGTGTGACGACCCGGAAATTCTAAACGAGGTGTTTGCCGCCGCGCACCAGATCAAAGAGGATATTTACGGCAAGCGCATTGTGCTGTTTGCGCCGCTCTATCTGTCCAACTACTGCGTCAACGGCTGCCGGTACTGCGGCTATCACTACCACAACACCTGCCTGCAGCGCCGCAAGCTGACGCAGGACGAGATCCGCGCCGAGGTCAAGGCGCTGGAGGATATGGGCCACAAGCGTCTGGCGCTGGAGGCAGGCGAAGACCCCAACGAATGCCCGCTGGACTATATCCTGCAAAGCATCCAGACGGTATACGACACCGCCAAGGACAACGGCGTTATCCGCCGGGTCAATGTCAACATTGCCGCCACAACAGTGGAGGATTATCAAAAGCTTAAGGCGGCCGGCATCGGCACCTATATTCTGTTCCAGGAAACCTACCACCGGGAAATGTACGAATATTACCACCCAACGGGGCCAAAGCACAACTACCGCTGGCACACCGAAGCCATGGACCGCGCCATGCAGGGCGGCATTGACGACGTGGGCATCGGCGTGCTGTTTGGGCTGTACGACTACCGCTACGAAATGGTCGCCATGCTCATGCACATTGAGCACCTGGAAGCGGTGATGGGCGTTGGCCCGCACACCATCAGCGTCCCCCGCCTGCGCCCGGCCGAGGGGGTCAGCTTTGAAAACTATCCGCATATGGTATCAGATGACCAATTCAAAAAGATTGTCGCGCTGCTGCGGGTGTTTGTGCCCTATACCGGGCTGATACTATCCACCCGTGAAACGCCCGAAACCCGGCACGAGGTCATCAAGCTGGGCATATCCCAAGTAAGCGGCGGGTCGTGCACCGGCGTGGGCGGCTACTGCAAGGACAACCAAATACAGGGTGAAACCCACCAATTTGACGTGAGCGACGAGCGGTCGCTGGACGAGGTGCTATACGCGCTCATCCAGGACGGCTATGTGCCCAGCTTTTGCACCGCCTGCTACCGGCAGGGGCGCACCGGCGACCGGTTTATGCAGCTGGCCAAGGCGGGGCAGATTCAAAATGTCTGCCTGCCCAACGCGCTCATCACCTTCCAGGAATATTTGAGCGACTATGCCAGCCCTCAGACCAAAGCGGCGGGTGAGGCGCTCATTCAAGCGCAGATCCCGCATATTTCCAATGAAAAAGTGCGGCAGATGACCGCCGACTATGTGACCCGCGTCAAAAACGGCGAACGGGACTTCCGGTTTTAATAAAAAAGTGCACTAAGGCACACTTCAGCTCCCCTGCCCCTCATTCTTGAGGG
>CALGRC010000135.1 GCA_937959315.1 uncultured Clostridia bacterium
GGAAATATGGCTGCCGTATTCGGTAGATTTTTTGGGGATGATAGATTCGCCCATCACAATGGTGCCATCCTCAAATTCCGCGCCCAGGCTGACATTTTGTTCGGTCACCGGCAGCACCCGCCCCTTGACCGCCAAAACGTCGCTCACCCGGCGCACGCCCTGTTCAAAATTGTCGCTGATACCGCACATAGCCGCCAAAAACAGGTTGCCAAAGCTCTGCCCTTTCAGCCGCCCGCCGTCAAACCGGTAGCTCATCAGTTTTTCCATGATAGGTTCCGTATCGGCCAGCGCCAATATGCAGTTGCGGATGTCCCCCGGCGGCAGCAGGTGTAAATCCTCCCGTATCATGCCGCTGCCGCCGCCGTCGTCCGCCACCGTCACAATAGCAGTGATGTGCTCAGTGTACGCCTTCAGGCCCCGCAGCATGGTGGAAAGCCCTGTCCCGCCGCCGATGGCAACAATTTTTTTATCTGCAATATCGACCATACCTTCTGCCCCCCTGTCCCAGCTACCTGTCCCGGGAAATATCGCGGTGCGATAACGCCACGCGGTAGCCCTGTTCGCTCAGAATGCGGCTGGTTTCCCCCGCCAGCGTGACACTGCGGTGCTTGCCGCCCGTGCAGCCAATGGCAATCACCAACTGCGACTTGCCCTCTTCTATATAATGCGGCATCAAAAACAGCAGCAAATCCTTGAGCTTTTGGGTAAACTCCACCGTCTGCGGCCATTGGTTGACATAGTCGCGCACCTCCTGGTCCAGCCCGGTTTTGGGCTTGAGCTCCGGAATATAAAACGGGTTTGGCAAAAACCGCACGTCAAACACCAAATCGGCGTCCATTGGCAGCCCGTATTTAAAACCAAACGACACCACATTGACCGAAAGGCTGCGCTCCTGGTCATACTCCTGCCCAAACAGGTTGGTAAGGTACTCTTTGAGCGACTTTGGCTGCATATCTGAGGTGTTGACTACATAGTTTGCCTGCTCCCGGATATCCGAGAGCAAATCCCGCTCTTTTGCAATCCCCTCCAGCAGCCGCCCATCGGCGCTCAAAGGGTGTTTGCGGCGGGATTCCTTGTACCGCTTGACCAAAATACCGTCGTCTGCGTCCAAAAAGAGGATTTCACAGTTGTTCCCGCCCTTTTCCAGTGAATCAATGCATACGGCGGCGTCGGCAAACATCTCGCCGCCGCGGGTGTCAATCACCAGCGCCACCTTGTCAATTTTGCTGTCGGTCTGGCAGCACAGTTCGGCAAATTTACCCAGCAGCATAGGGGGCATATTGTCCACACAATAATAGCCCAAATCCTCCAGGCAGCGCATGGCAAGGCTCTTCCCTGCGCCCGACATACCGGTGATGACGACAAATCTCATGGGTACCCTCCCACTCCTTTTTCCTTAGAATCCAACCTATAGAACCCGTACCTCCGGCTGGAGCAAAACCCCAAACTGCCGGTAAACCTCCTGCTGGATATGCTCCATCAGCCGCTGGACGTCCGCACAGGTCGCGTTTTTGTCATTGACAACAAACCCACAGTGCTTTTCCGACACACACGCCCCGCCGACACGGTATCCTGCAAGCCCCGCATCGGCAATCAGCTTGCCGGCAAACTGCCCCTCCGGCCGCTTGAAAGTACTGCCGGCGCTGGGCAGCTCAATGGGCTGCTTGTCTTTCCTGCGCTGGTTCAATTCCTTCATCAGCGCCTCAATTTCCGCCTTGCCGCCGTGCGACAGCTCCATTTGGGCCGACAGCACCACATCGCCTGCGCCAAACACACTTTTCCGGTAGCCAAATTGATGCGCGTCCCCTGTAATTTCCCGCACCTCGCCGGTATTCCCGTCGAAATACCGGGTGCATACCACCACGTCCTTCATCTCTCCGCCATAGGCGCCCGCATTCATCACCACCGCGCCGCCCAGGCTGCCGGGGATTCCCGCGGCAAATTCCAGCCCGGAAAGCCCGTGCTCCAGCACAGCATTGGCCAGGCGGGACAGCAAAATGCCCGCCTCGGCCGTCACAGCCGTATCCTGTATCCGGACCGCAGACAACCCGCGCCCAACCTCTATCACAACGCCGCGGATACCCGCGTCATTTACCAGCAAATTGGTCCCGTTTCCAATGACGGCATACCGCTGCCCCACCCGGCGCAAAAACCGGATGGCAGAGAGCAGCTCTGCTTCGCCGGACGGCTGTACATAAAATTCCGCCGGCCCGCCAATCCGGAAGGACGTATGCCGCCGCATGGGTTCCTCCCGTAAAACCGTCCCCCGCGGCACAGCAGCCCGGAGCCCTGCAAACAACCCGTCCTGATTCAATCCAAGCCCTCCGTTTATTCCAATTCAATCTGTCCCTGTAACAGTGTATGACAGGTACGCACTTGTTATGCGCGGCCCAAAAACGCCGCGCCGATGATACCCGCGTCGTTGCCCAGCTTGGCAATGCGGATATCGGTAGCCGGCACATTGCCCGCGCCATAGGTGTTTTGCCCGATATATGCTTTAATCGGGCCAAGCAGGTTATCCCCTTCCTTGCTGATGCCGCCGCCAATGACAATGGTGTGCGGCTGGAAAATGTTGATAAGGTCAATCAGCCCTTCGGATACATATTTGACATAGTTATCCACCAGCGTCTGGCCCACCGCATCGCCGGCGCGCGCCGCTTCAAACGCGGTCTTGCCGCTGCCCTTGCCGCCGTTTTCAGCAACCAGCCTGGCCACCAGCGAACCGGGGTTTTCTTTTGCCGCGCGTTCGGTGTCACGTATCAGCGCTGTTGCGGACGCATACGCCTCCCAGCAGCCGTTCCGGCCGCAGGTGCAGTGCTCGCCGTCCATTTTGAGCACAATATGCCCCAGCTCGCCCGCAATCCCATTAAAGCCGGTGTACACCTTGTGGTTTAAGATGATACCGCCCCCCACGCCGGTGCCCAGCGTGACGGCAATAAAGCTGTCTACGCCCTCTTTGTCATCCAGCGCAAAATATTCGCCCAGCGCCGCGCAGTTGGCATCGTTGCCCAAATAGCAGGGGATGGATATGTACTTTTCCAGCTCCTCGCACAGCGGCGCGTTGCGCAGCAGCAGGTTGTTGGCATAGTACACCACGCCGTTTTTGTCGTCTATCGAGCCAGGGCAGCCAATACCGGCCGCCTTGCAGTCGGCAAGCGTCTTGCCGGCGTCTGCCAAAACGGCGTCGATCAAATCCGCCATATCCTTGACAATCACCTGGTACCCAGCCTGCGCCTGGGTGGGTACGCTGCCCTTTGCCACAATGGCGCCATCCTCTGCCACCAATCCGACCTTAATGCCGGTACCGCCCAAATCTACCCCAATATAATACATCTGCATATCCTCCTAAAATTCTATTTTTTCCCGTCCCGGCCGGCTGTTCAAATAGGCCATCAGCCGGTCAACGGTCTGGTTGACAATCAGTTCTTCCGGGAACCCAAGCTCTGCAAACATGGCCGTTGTGCCCTCGTAATGCCCCATATCAAAACAGATATGCGCGTCGGTATTGACCACCACGCCCACGCCGTATTCCATGCACTTTTTGGCAATGGTTTTGCAGTTTTCTACATTGCGCCTGCGCACACTGAAGGTATGCTCGTTGATTTCAATGAGCTTGCCCAGTTCCCGCGCCCGCTTAAGCACCACATCGTAGTCATATGCAAAATCCGGGCTGCCGCTGTGGGCAATAAAATCAATGTATGGATTTTCCAGTATTTTCAAATACGCTTCTGTATTCTGCGCCACTGTGCCCGGCTGGAAAATCCCGCCATGATAGCTGGCAATGCCGATATCCAGCATTTTGAGCGTATGCTCGTCTACATCCAGCGTACCGTCGGCGGCAATGATATTGGCCTCCACGCCGCGCAGCACATAGACGCCAAACACCTTGCGCGGGATGGCCTTTAAATTGTGAAAATGCCAAATGTGCGGCGCATCGCCAATGGCGGGCGCATGGTCGGTGGTAGCAATGAGCTTAAGCCCCGCCTCTTTGGCATAGGACACCATCTCCAGCAGTGTGCAGTACGCATGGTCGCTGGCAATGGTATGCGTGTGTAAATCGGTTTCCATGTATAACATGTTGTTTTTTACCCCTTCCAATCCTCCGGGCCCATCTCGCTGAGCAGCCGGTTGTTGAGTGCCTCCGCAGCGTTGTATCCCATTTTGCGCTGGCGGTTGTTCATGGCGGCCACCTCTACAATGATGGCCAGGTTCCGCCCCGGCTTGACCGGGATGGTCAGCGACGGCACTTCCATATCGAGAATTTCTGTGTATTCAGTGCTGATACCCAGCCGGTCATACTGCTTGCCCTCCTGCCAGGCCTCCAGGTTGATGACAAGGTCAATTTTTTCCGAGGCCTTGACCGAACCCATACCAAAAATCTGCTTGACATCGATGATGCCAATGCCGCGCAGTTCGATAAAGTGCCGGATGATTTCCGGCGCGCTGCCCACCAGCGATTTGTCCGACACCCGCTTGACCTCCACCGCATCGTCCGCCACCAGCCGGTGGCCGCGCTTGACCAGTTCAATGGCCGTTTCGCTCTTGCCCACGCCGCTGTCGCCCAGCAGCAATATCCCTTCGCCGTATACTTCCACCAGTACGCCGTGCATGGTCAGCCGCGGCGCCAGGCACAGGTTTAAATAGGCGATGATCGCGCTCATAAACCGCGAAGTGGTCATATCGCTGCGCAAAAGCGGCGTATCATATTCGTTTGCCATTTCCACCATTTCCTGCGGCACCCGCATATTGCGCGTCACAATGGCGCAGGGCATCCCGGTTTTAAACAGCTCGTCCATCGAGCGCAGCCGCTTTTCATGCGACAGCTTTTCCAGGTACGATACCTCTACCCGGCCAAAAATCTGAATCCGCGTACTATCAAAATAATCAAAGTATCCTGCAATCTGCAAGCTGGGCCGGTTAATCTCGTTGCTGACAATTTCCCGCCCGCGGATACCGGATACCTTGTTGATGAGGCGCAGATTGAATTCATTGACAATTTCTTGTAAATCTACGGTAAATTGATGTTCCATACCCTCAGCCCCCAAATGAAACGATACTGTTATTATATCCCATCCGGGCAAAAAAGGAAATAGTTTTTACAAAATATTTACCGCCTGCGCACAGGCCAGCCAATCAATCACACATTGCCGGCGCGTGCATATACTGGTACCATAACGGCAATCGGGCAAGGGGGCGGGGACATTGTTCAAAAAATGCGGCAGGCGGACGGTATATTTTATCATCATCGCCTTTGTGCTGGGCATGTTTTGGGCGTTTATCCTGCCGCCGGTGCTGATTGTGTTTATTGAAGGGGCATTGCTCATCTATCTTTGCTGGTGCTGTTTTCGCGGACGGAAATTTTAAGGGAGAGGTGACAGGTATGAAGATTGTGATCTTGAAAATGCCAAAATTCTGGGGAAAAATTTTAAAGAGCATTTTCAAAATGTAACGTTACATAGGAATCCTGCGGCCATGCCGCAAAAAATAAGGGCCCGGCTTCTTTTTTCAAAAAGAAACAGGGCCCTTTTCCCTTTGTGCGCTTGGTTCACACCGCGCGCTGCACTTTGTTGGAACGCAGGCAGCGGGTGCAAACTTTGAGTGTTTTCGGGGTGCCGTTCACCACCGCCTTGACGGTGCGGATATTGGGCTTCCACGTCCTGTTTGCCCGCCGGTGCGAGTGGCTGACCTTAATGCCGAACATAACGCCCTTTCCGCAGATATCACATTTTGCCATCTATTTTACACCTCCCATTGCTCGCTTGTATCCCATTACAGGTTGATTTTTACCCAGTAAGTAAAATCATGCTGTATTATCATATCACAGCTTGGATGAAAATGCAAGGATTTTTTTCTAAACCCGGAAGGTCTCTTGTAGATTTCAAAAAAAGGGCGGTATCGGCCGTTCAGTCCCGCGTCCGCCGCAAAACCTCTTGCAGCGCACGGGTAGTTACCGGCGCGCCAATTTTAAAATCGTCCCGCCAGCCCATTTTCCCAATATCGCCAATCCCCACCACTGGAAACGGCAGCCGTTGATTGCGCAGCGCATATACCGTATCCGAATAGACCACCGGCTTCCCGGTCGGGCGCCCTTCTTTATCAACGCCCCCTTCTACTACCCGGCCCCCGGCGGTCACCGAACAATCCACCTGGATAGGGCAAGCGTTCAGGCTGTCGCTGACAGCCGGCACCAGCAGCCCCAATACGCGGATATCCGGCTGTTCCAGCATGGCTAAAATCACCTGTTCCCCCTCGCCGGCGCGCGGGTGGCCCGAATCGTCCGCCATCACCACCGCCAGGCGGCCGGCGGCCTGGCGCACCAGCGCTACCGCCTCATCCGGCAAAATGGCAGTGGGGTTGCCGGCGGAACGGGAAATAACCCGTGCGCCGACCTTTTTTGCTGCCGCCTCTACTGCGCGGCGCGCGTTGTTGTCGCCGTCTGCGACCAAAATAACCCGCTTCATTTCTTAATCCTAGGTTTGGACAGCAACGCCGCGAGATAGCCAAACAGCATAGCCGCTGTAATGCCTGCCGCCGTTGCCGTCAGCCCGCCCAGCAATATGCCGTACCAGCCCTGTTCGGTTACCGATTTCATGACGCCTTTGGCCAGCGAATAGCCAAATCCCACAATGGGCACCGTCGCACCCGCGCCGGCAAATTTTACCAGCGGCTCGTACCAGCCCAGCGCCGTCAGGACGACACCCGCCACCACATACGACACCATAATCCGCGCCGGCGTCAGCTTGGTTTTGTCAATCAAGACCTGCGCCGCCGCACAGATGAGTCCGCCTACCCAAAAAGCGTTTAGCAGCTTTAACCAGTCCATATCAGTTTCCTCCCTCCACCGCCACTGCGTGTGCAATACCCAAAATCGGCGTTCCCTGCTGCGATGTGGTGGGGCTCATCAGCGCGCCGGTCGCCATTACCAAAATCCGCTTTAATTCGCCCTTTTGCAGCCGTTTATAGTGATAGCCGCAAAATACGCTGCCGCAGCAGCCGCACCCGCTGCCGCCCGCCTTGGAATCAGACGTCCCTTCATCAAAAATCATACAGCCGCAGTCCACATAGCGGTTTTGCAAATCATAATTTTTATCTTTCATCAAGTCAATCAAAATGCTGCCGCCCACCCGGCCCAAATCACCGGTAACAATATAGTCATAGTCGTCCGGCGACCGCCCGGTATCGGCAAAATGCTGGAAAAGCGTATCTGCCGCCGACGGCGCCATGGCCGCCCCCATATTGTTGGCGTCGGTAATGCCCATATCCACAATTTTCCCGGTGGTGATATGCGTGATATGCGGCCCGCTTCCAGAAGCCTTGAGCACCGCCGCGCCGCTGCCTGTCACCGTCCACTGGGAGGTCGGCGCACGCACCCCGCCGTATTCCAGCGGGAACCGGAACTGCTTTTCCGCCGAACAGAAATGGCTTTCGGTCGCCGCCACACAGCAGTCGGCAAAGCCGCCGTCAATTGCCATAGCAGCCAGCGACAGCCCCTCGCACATGGTAGAGCAGGCGCCAAATATCCCAAAAAATGGGATTTCAAATGTTTTGACGCCAAAACTGGAGCCCGCGCACTGGTTGAGCAGGTCGCCGGCGAAGATGTACTGCACGTCCGACGGCTGTATCCCCGCCGTTTGCAAAGCGCCGGCTACCGTATCTTCTATCAATTTCGATTCTGCCTTTTCCCAAGTGTCCTGTCCCAAAAATTCATCTTGATACACCATATCAAACCAGTTCCCCAACGGCCCGTCGCCCTCTTTTTTGCCAACTGCCGCATACGCCCCGGCTATGGCCGGCGGCGTTTGAAACTGGATGGTCTGTTTTCCCAACCGTTTGCCCAATTCGCCCGCCTCCTATATTAGAAAGAAAAAGATGACGCCGTATACCACCGACGCAATGGTGCCAAATACAATCACCGGCCCGGCAATGGTAAACATTTTGGCGCCCATGCCCATGACATAACCTTCGCTTTTAAATTCCATGGCCGACGCCACAATGGAGTTGGCGAACCCTGTGATAGGGACAATGGTGCCCGCCCCGCCGTATTTGGCAATGTCATCATACCAACCCGGCGCCGTAAGCAGGGCGCCGAAAAATATCATGGTCACACTCGTCAGGGTTGCCGCCTGTTCCACGGCAAATCCCATGTAAGCATATAAAAACTGAAACAACTGCCCGATGACGCATATCAGCCCGCCAATCAAAAACGCCAGCAGGCAATCCCTGCCAAGTTTTGAATTTGGGCTTTTTTCTTTTACATATTGGTTATACTCTTGATTGGACATTGAAAATTTCAATGACGGTTCCACCCCTTTGCATGGTTTTTTGTACAAACGTCCCGCTGATAACCCTTTTTTCTGTCACATTGCGGTATAAAACAACCGCCGATAAAAAGACGCCAACGGCAATGAGCACCGCCATGGTCCGTTTGAGATTCCATTTCATGATACATCACCCAGCGTTAGTATGGATGGCATTGCAAACGCCTATACAAGCAAACTTTGTGTATGTGTACAGAAATTGCCTGTGTATTTTGACACATATGTGTGCAAATTAACGTCGTAATCCCAAACGTCAGGAGGTGAAACACATGAGCAGCAAAAGCGGAAACCGTCTGGTAGTACCGGAATGTAAGCAAGCGATGGACCAATACAAATACGAAGTCGCCAATGAACTTGGTATCAACCTCAAACAGGGGTACAACGGCGATTTGACTTCCAAAGAAAATGGGTCTGTCGGCGGATATATGGTCAAAAAGATGATTGAGCAGTACGAAAACAGTATTGCAAACAAATAACCAGATATAATTGAAAAAGGCCTGTTTGATAAAAATGGGCAGCACAAAAGCGCCCCCTCCTTCCTGTTATGGGAAGGAGGGGGCGCTTTTTCATGCGTATCTTCTGCTTTTATCTACCGCTTCCCTCTATGCCGGCGCCAAAAAAGCAAACGGCGGCAGATTGCGCAGTACGCCAAATACCAAAAGCACAGCAACCATTAGCCAGACCAGCGCCGACTGCCAATGCGCCAGCGAAAAAACGCCGCTTTTGATATACCGTACACCGCTGGCGGCAAACACACATGCTAAAACCGGCAGCAGGCATACCACAAGCGCATTGGCCTGCCATGCTGATGCAATGTCCAGCCGCAGCAGCGCCAGGCACATCCGCCCAACGCCGCACGCCGGGCAGTACAACCCAGTGAACAAATGAAACGGGCAGGGGACAGCCCAGCCGGTCACCGTGACAAAAACGGCATACAGCAATCCAGCTCCAGCAACAATAGCCGCGCGCCTGCAAAGGCGAGCCGCACGGGCCGCCCGTTCACTGCCGCGCATCAATCAATTTGTTGATTTCGTCCTGCATAAGCGCCCAGCCGACAATGGCAATGAAAAATTGCAGCACCAAATACAAAATCGGCCCATAGCTGGTGGGCATACCACGGGCGGCTTTTGCGGCATCCAGCTTTTCACCCATTTTGTACGCCCAATAATAGCCGTAAATACCGCAGGTAATGATGCAAAACAATACCGTCATGCCGCCGGTTGTTTCATTGGTGCGCCCGGATAGCTCGTTGGCATCGTCTGTCAGCGTTGAAATCCAATACAGCCCATAAATGCCGCAGGTGATAAGGCTTAAAATGATACTCACAGGAATACTACGTTTGACCACAACAAATTCCCCCTTTTGGCAGCTCGGATCATGATTTAAATTTTACTGCCGTGCCATAGGCCATAATTTCAGCCGCGCCCTGCATGACCGCCGCCGATGCATAGCGGACGTTGACAATGGCGTCAGCGCCCAGCTGCTCGGCCTCCTCTATCATCCGCTTGGTGGCCAGCTCCCGCGCCTGGTTCATCATATCGGTATAGGCCTTGAGCTCGCCGCCCACAAGGGTTTTCAAGCTTTGCGTGATATCCCGCCCGATGTTTTTAGACTGGATGGTGCTCCCCTTGACCATCCCCAGCATTTCCAGCTCTTTTCCTGCAATGTAGTCGGTATTGACTAAGAGCATCCTCTTTCCCTCCTTGGGCTTTTTTATCTATTTACCAAACCAATCCCATTATTGCTGCTGTTTCGCCTGATCCTCCTCACGGATTTGTACCCGGCGGATTTTCCCGCTGATGGTTTTGGGCAGCTCGTCTACAAATTCAATGATACGCGGGTATTTATAGGGCGCCGTGGACTGCTTCACATGGTTTTGCAGCTCTTTTTTGAGCTCCTCTGACGGCTGGTACCCAGCCGTCAGCTTGATGGTGGCCTTGACCACCTGCCCGCGGATTTCATCCGGCACCGCAGTGATGGCGGTTTCAAACACCGCCGGGTGCTCCAGAAGCGCGCTTTCCACTTCAAACGGCCCAATACGGTAGCCGGAGCTTTTAATCACATCATCCGCCCGGCCCACATACCAGAAAAAGCCGTCCTCATCGCACCATGCCAGGTCGCCGGTAAAGTAATAGCCGTCGTGCAGCACCGAATCAGTCCGTTCCTGGTCGAGGTAATATTCTTTAAATACGCCCATGGGCTTGCCGTCGGTGATTCGAAAGGCAATCTGCCCGGTCTGGCCGGGGTCGCACTCGGTCAGATCGTCGTTGAGCAGCACTGCATGGTAGCCTGCGCACGGCTTGCCCATCGAGCCAGGCTTTGGCTCCGTTCCATAAGGATTGTAGATCGCCAGCGTGGTCTCCGTCTGTCCGAAGCCTTCCATCAGTTTGATGCCGGTCAACTTGCGGAAGGTTTCGTATACGGCCGGATTCAGTGCCTCGCCTGCGATCGTGCAGTATTGCAGGGAAGAAAGGTCGTAATGCGTCAGATCCTTCCGAATCAGGAAGCGGAAGACTGTAGGAGGAGCGCAGAGCGATGTGATATGATAATTTTGTATCATTTGCAGGATGTCGGCCGGATGGAACTTTTCATGGTCGTATACGAAAACCGTAGCTCCGGCAATCCATTGTCCGTACAGTTTTCCCCACACGGCCTTTCCCCATCCCGTGTCGGCCACGGTCAGATGCAGGCTGTCTTCGTGCAGGTTATGCCAATAACATCCGGTCGCGATATGTCCGAGCGGATAGGTGAAATCATGAGCCACCATCTTCGGTTCACCGGTAGTTCCCGAAGTGAAATACATCAGGGATATGTCGTCGTTCCGGTTGGGATGTTCCGGTTTGACAAACGGTGCGGCTCCTAAAACGCCTTTCTGAAAGTCTTCAAAACCATGGGGCACGATCGGTCCGGCTGAGACGAGGTGTTTGACGGAG
>CALGRC010000136.1 GCA_937959315.1 uncultured Clostridia bacterium
ATAAAAGCTGATGCGTCTCATCCATACCATCGGTGTCAATAACGATTTTTTCTTCCTGCTGTTTTGCTGGTTCCGCCGGCGCACCGGCCTTTTTGAATTTTTTTAAAATCTCCATCACAAACACGGCAATGAGTGCAAACCCAAACGTGATGACCGCCAAAAAAGCGGCAATAAACTTTACTGGCTTATCGCTGGTCACTTCCGGCAAAATCAGGTATTGAAAATCCTCGTTAACCATAGAATGGTATAATTCATCCAGCGTTTGGTTGGCCGTCTGGCTATACTGCTGTGACAGCACGGAAATTTCCTCTAAGATAGTTTCGTTTTTTTCCAGCAGCGCCGCTTTTGTTTCCGCAGACACAGCATCGGCAGTATAGGCCGCAATAATGGTATGGTAATACTCGATGGTATGCGTTGCATCCGTCATATTGCCTGCATGCTCCGTATAGTTTAATATGATGTCGTCATACGTATTTTGATACTGCTCTAAATCCGCATCTTCCAAAACGGTCCGGTCGCGGTTGTTGGTGGAATCTACATTGCTTTGTACTTGGTCGGCCTGGCTGTACAGGCCCGCCCGTTTATACGAATCATAAAAGGAACGGATTTCCGCTTTGTAGTTTTCAGAAATGGCATAATCTACATCCGCCGCCTCCTGTAAATCCTTCACTTTTTTCTGATAGCTCTTGATGACCATTTCCCGGTCTTTGGCCAGGTTCCCGGCCCGCACATTGCCGTAATATTTTGCATACTGAATATCCCTCAAATTTTGGTAAAGCAGCGACAAATCAGAAAAAGTATATCCGGTTGCCACCGAGCGGAAGTCCGGATAATACCCCGCCATTTCATCCAAATAACCAATGATGTCTTCTAACCTTTGATTCATCTCATCGGCAATTACAATGTATTCTGCGCCGGAATTGCTTACAACCTTTGCAAAATCATTGACGGTTTTTTTATTGTAATAATTGGCCAGCAAATATTCATCATACTCCCGGATTATACTGCTGAACATCTTTGGACCGAATGCATCGCCCCAATCGGCGTCATAGGTAAACCGCATCACATATTCGGTCGCAACCACATCGTATTTTTCCCCCAGCAACGCAGCCGACTCCGACACTTCCCGGTCCAAATCCGGGATGACTGGGCTAATGGAAATATTCTGCCGGATCCCTTTGACATCTACGCCTTGTAATCCAATATTTTCCATGGCAGCTTGGATAACAACCGGATTTTGGATTTCATAAGGGTCAAGCTTGCTGACGCCGTCGGGTGCCAGCCCTTCAGCGGCTTCCGAATGGTTATATTGAAAGCCCAGCTAACAGGTGTACGTCTGCGTCATTGCAGCAAAACACGCGCCCGCAAGCCCCGCCGCCAGGGACAACGCCAGGATACGAAGCGCAAATTTGCGCACAATCTGTATCATTTCCGCAATATTCAATAAACCCATACAGTTACGCCGCCTCCTCGGTCTGCTGGATTGCCCGGAACAGTTGTTTCCGGCGTTTCAGCTTGCGCCTGTCTAAAAACGACCATGCAAATACAACCAGGACAAACGCCGCCGCTGCGCCAAACACAAAGGCAGTTCCCATCTTTAAAATCAAACTGTTGGAGAGCAGTTCCCGGCTGCTAATTTTAGCCGTCACATAATTTTCATTGACAGCATTGTAATAGGATGTCACCACATCGCGCGCAACTGCCGACAACGATTCATATTCCTGCCGAAACGCTTCCATCAAATGATCGCTTTTGGAAATCAGCCGGCCATGCTCCTCCGGCGTTTGTACCACGGTATTGTAAACAGCCAGTTCCTGGCTGCACTGGCTGATTTCCGCTCGGTACTCCGCGGCGCTCTCATCCGCGTCATGCTTTTGGTTCACCACCGTGTCAAATGCAGTCTTTGGGCGTGCCTGATACAGCCCATACTGTTCGTTCTGTACTACATTGATGAGGTTTTCTGTAAAGGTCTGGTCATAGTTTGCCATCGCATAGTCATTGATTTGCGACCGGTCCGCAGCCTTGTCATATTTGAGCGTATTATTTTCAATATTCACTTTCAGCTTGTTGGATATTAGTTCTACATCTTTGGAAATACCCGATGATTCAACAAAATCTGAAATACCATCTAACTGGTCGGCAACCAGGAAGGTATACCGGCGCTCCAGATCGCTCAGCGACAAATGGTGTACCGCGTCCACAAACGCCGGTTCTTTTTGACCTAGGTTGCCCAGATAAGCAGTGATGGTATCAATCTTTGCCCGGTACATATCCAATTCTTCGCTGTAATCATAGTTGCCCGCCTCCACAGCCGCCGTCAATTCATAAAAACTGTCAATGCCGCCCAGCTGTTCTGCAATCCGGACGCGGTTTACCTCTACCAGCGCCCGCAAGAAATCCCCGCTGTAATCCCGGCTGAACAGCCGGTTCAATAAGTTCTTGTCCCGGTAGTCGTGTGGCTGGATAAACGTAATTTTATATTCATTTGCCACATAGCTGAAGTCGTTGCCTTCGCTGCGCGCCGAAGATACGGCATCCCCGGCAGAGCTTTCCAGATAACTGTAGATAAAAAAGCTGTTGCGGATATCCTCCACTGTGAAATTTTCATATTTCCCTTCAGCTTTCATCACATCCAATGCTGCCTGCAGGTTTTCATCACTGACAAAGTCATAGTAGATAAACCGGCTGCCATTGGGATATTTCGACTGTGCAATCTGCGGGAAGGTCAATACGATATCCGCCCGCGAAGCGGCATATTCCATGTAGGCCACCCTGCCAAAATATAAAAGGGAACATGCCAGCCCTGCCGCAACCATAGCCGATACCAGTTTTTTAAACTTGGTGATCCGGCCGATATAAAAGACCCGTTTGAACCATTTGCCCTGCTTCAGCCGTTTCAATGCGTTTTCACCTCCGCCTGTGTTTTTACAACCGTTTTCTCTTTAAAATCAGCTTCCCCCTCCGCCGCCGATTTCAAAAAGAGGGTCTTGGTTGTCAGCAATATGATTTTAAAATCCAAAAATAGTGAATAATGCGTAATATAAAACAAATCGTAATATGTCCTATCGTGTATGTAAGTAGAGTACCGCCCATAGACATGCGACAAGCTGGTCAGGCCTGCTTTCACCGCAAACCGGTAATCATAATTTTCTATCTCTTCTTTGAACAATTTGACAAATACCGGCCGTTCGGGCCGCGGGCCAACGACGCTCATATCGCCTTTTACAATATTGACCAGCTGCGGCAATTCATCCAGCCGGCATGCGCGCAAAAACCTCCCAACCGGCGTAATGCGCGGATCATCCTTTTCGGCAAATTTCGGCCCGCATATCTTTTCTGCATCGGGTATCATCGTGCGGAATTTGTACATTTCAAACGCCCTTTGATCCTGTGTCAGCCGAACCTGTTTATAAAAAACGGGCCCGGGAGATGTCAGTTTAATGGCCGCTGCAATACATGCCATCGGGATGGCCGCCAGGATGATCCCAACTATCGAAAGCGCCAGGTCAACTGCCCGCTTGACCGCCAGTTCTAAACGGGTCAGCGATTTTTTCGGCATGTACAGCGTCAATACATCGTCAAACCGGACCAGGCGGGCGTTGGTCTTTCCCACGTCAATCATTTTTGGGACAATAAACAAATCTTTGTTGCATTTCATGGCGGTATTGACCGCCGTATGGTACTCGGCATCCGTCAGCCCATCCAGGATACAGACGGCGTCATAGGGCGGGAACTGTTCCTCTACAAACCGGTCAAACGCCTCTGCATCCAACCCTTCCGTATTTTCATACCACGAATCATAATTTTTCAGTGCGCCATATTTCATCCGTTTCATCCGGGGCATATTCTCCGCCGTCGAACCAACAATCAACAATTTGGGCTTCTTAAAATACCGCTCATTGCCCCATACCCTATCCAATATGGCATCCACGGCAAATACCCCGGCAATTTTGGCTGCGGCCAGCAGCGCGTCGGCGGCCAGTTTTTCCCGCGAAGCAAAAAAGATGGCATTCACCAAGCAGGCCAGGCCAAATGTGTATATGCAGGAAAGCGTTGTAATCAAAAACTTTTCATAAAGCCCCGAAACAGTCACCGTGTACTTTTCCAGCAAATATAAGAAAGCAAGCGTCAATATGCCGTCCAGCGCATACAAAGCCGCCATATTACGCGGACCAATCGGGCCGCTTTCCGGAACCAGAAGCCAAGCCGACGCCAAAGCTGTAAAAACAGCCAGGAAATTTAACAAAAACGTATCCTTCTGTTCGCTGCGCCCATTGCGCACCCGCCGTCTATCCTGCATGTTTCTCCCCCCTTCCCTTTTGGCCTGCCATTCCCTTAAAAATCCGTTCCTGTGCCATACGCAGTATTTTTAAAACAACCAGTATGCATGGCCGCAAATAGGCCAGCGCCCTGTAATACATGGTATCCATCCCCCAGGCCGGCAGTGTACGCACCAAGGTTTTGGAAATACAGGCGTTCGCACGGAATTTTTCCCGCAGAGGAAGCCCCTTCCCAGTTAACGACTGTGCATTCCGGCAGTAGTGGTACAAAGCCATATCTACGAAATAATACCGTTCCACCCGCTGGAACAGTGCGATACAAAACTGCAAATCTTCTGCCGTTTTCAGTGCCTGGTCAAAAACCAGCCCTTCCATGCACTGTGTCCGTATCAACTTCATGCATACATGGTTCATGCTGATGCCCGTTATCATTTTCAGATAAACCGCCCGCAGGGATTCCCCGAACAATTCCTTATCTGCTGGAAATGCGCCCCGCGGCAGTGCCTGTTTTCCGCCCGCAAAGTCATAGAGGAACCGGCATTGTACAACATCGCAATGATATGTTTCTGCTTTTTCCAGCAGAACCGCAAGCATATCCGGCTCCCAATAGTCATCGGCGTCTAAAAATGCCGTATATTCGCTGCAAAGCCGTTGCAATGCCCTATTCCGCGCCGCAGCAGCTCCCTGGTTTTTCGCCTGCCGGATACACACAAACCTGCTGTCCGCAGATGCAGCTTCACAGACGGCTGCCCAACTGCCGTCTGTTGAAGCATCGTCTACAAGAATGGCCTGCCAGCCGGCAAAAGTCTGGGCACGCACACTGTCCAAACAGCGCTTTAAATACGGTCCAGCGTTGTACACCGGTATGATGATTTGCACTTTTGGCAGATACATCCCCATCCCCCCTTCCAAACCATATTGCCATAAAAAAAGCTGCAACCACAAACCTCCCCGTATCAGGAATTGTTTGTCATTGCAGCTAAACTAGCATAGCATTCCGCCTTAGCCTTTTTGCTTTGCGTCACCGGTTTTCACCGGTTTTGCCAAATTATTGATTTTTCTTCGCAGCGGGATCCGGTTCGCCCGGCCGCCGCACATAATAGCATCCCCTGCCCTGTTGCTTTGCTGTATACATTGCATCGTCTGCTTCAAAATACAACTGTGCATAATCGGTCCCCGCCCCAGAAAAGGATACGCCGACACTACAGCTTACACCTAACAACTGGCCTTTCCACTGGATTTGTGACATTTGATATAAGAAGCGTTCTATTTCCCTGAATAATGCTGGCTTGGATACTTTTTCTGTAAAAATAACAAATTCATCCCCGCCAATCCGGCCTAAATAAGTATTTTCAAACACTGCCTGCATAGATTTGCCGCATTCCATCAGTACATAATCCCCGCATGGGTGCCCGTAGGTATCATTGATAGATTTGAAGTTATCCATGTCTACTACCAACAGGGCATACAGCGCAGATTCAGCTGCACACAGCCGTTTTTGCACAAAACTTTCAATTGCCGCTTTATTTAAAAGCCCCGTCAATGGATCTTTTTGTACAGCATACTCCAATTCGGCAATGGCCTGCTGGTGTTCGGTTACATCATGCAGCATGCCAATCCCAAAGATGGGGTATCCA
>CALGRC010000137.1 GCA_937959315.1 uncultured Clostridia bacterium
GATTATGACTGTCTCGTTTGTTGGTTAGCTTTGTTTCTTCCGTGTGTATTCGGGTACGCTCAACAAGGGTTCTTCGGTTGCAAACTCTACCAAAGGGACCAAAGAGCGCATTGGCCGTATTTTGCAAATGCATGCCAATCACCGGGAGGATATTGAAACTTGCTATTCAGGCGATATTGCCGCTGCGGTTGGCTTTAAAAATGTGACGACAGGCGATACGCTGTGTGATGAGAACCATCAGATTATTTTGGAATCGATGGAATTCCCAGAGCCGGTTATTCGCGTTGCGATTGAGCCAAAGACCAAAGCGGGCCAGGAGAAGATGGCCATTGCGCTGTCTAAATTGGCTGAAGAAGACCCGACATTTAAGACATACACCGATGAGGAAACGGGGCAAACCATCATTGCCGGCATGGGCGAGCTGCATTTGGAAATTATTGTAGACCGTCTGCTTCGAGAGTTTAAAGTGGAAGCCAACGTTGGTAAACCGCAGGTTTCCTACAAAGAGGCTATCCGCAAGGCGGTCAAGCAGGAATACAAATATGCGCGTCAATCAGGCGGCCGCGGCCAATATGGTCATGTGTTCATTGAAATCGAGCCCAACGAAGCTGGCAAGGGGTATGAATTTATCAATAAAATCGTCGGCGGGGCGATTCCGAAAGAATATATCCCGGCAGTTGACGCCGGTATCCAGGGCGCTATGCAGACGGGTGTTTTGGCAGGCTATAATGTCGTTGACGTGAAAGTAACCTTGTACGATGGTTCTTACCATGAAGTTGACTCGTCTGAAATGGCCTTTAAGCTGGCTGGTTCTATGGCATTCAAAGAGGCTTGCCGCAAAGCTGACCCGGTTTTGATGGAACCTGTTATGCAGGTTGATGTCATTGTACCGGAAGAATATATGGGCGATGTCATGGGAGATTTGAATTCCCGCCGCGGGCAGATTCAAGGCATGGAATCCCGTGCAGGGGCGCAGGCCATTTCGGCATATGTGCCGCTGTCTGAAATGTTTGGGTATGCAACCGACCTGCGCAGCCGTACCCAGGGGCGCGGCCAGTATACCATGCAGCCCAGCCACTATGCGGAAGTTCCTAAGAGCATTCAAGAATCTATTATTACCGCCCGGAATAAGAGTGAGTAAAAGTTAAAAATAATACTTGCTTTTTCCAGCATTTGAATGTAAAATAGAGTTAATGATTTTATCATAAGGAGGAAGTACGAAAATGGCAAAGGCAAAATTTGAAAGAACAAAGCCGCACGTAAATATTGGTACCATTGGTCACGTTGACCATGGGAAAACCACTTTGACTGCTGCAATCACCAAGGTGTTGGGCATGAAAGGCCAGGCTGCTTTTACGGCGTATGATCAGATTGACAAAGCGCCGGAAGAGAGAGAGCGTGGGATTACCATTTCTACTGCTCACGTTGAGTATGAAACTGACAAACGCCACTATGCGCATGTTGACTGCCCGGGGCACGCGGACTATGTGAAAAACATGATCACCGGTGCTGCCCAGATGGACGGTGCAATTCTGGTTGTTTCCGCTGCTGACGGCCCGATGCCGCAGACGCGTGAGCATATCCTGCTGGCCCGCCAGGTTGGCGGTCCGTACATTGTTGTATTTATGAACAAGGTTGACCAGGGTGACGATCCGGAGCTTTTGGAACTGGTTGAAATGGAAATCCGTGAGCTGCTGAGCGAGTATGAGTTCCCGGGTGACGATATTCCGATTATTAAGGGCAGTGCATTGCAGGTTCTGGAATGCGATTCTACCGACCCCAATGACCCGACTTATGCGCCGATTTTGGAACTCATGGATGCAGTTGACAGCTATATCCCGTCACCGGAGCGCAAAACTGACCTGCCGTTCCTGATGCCGGTTGAAGACGTGTTCTCTATCACTGGCCGTGGTACAGTTGCTACTGGCCGTGTTGAGCGCGGTCAGCTCAAGATGAGCGATGAAGTTGAAATCGTTGGTTTGACTGATGAACGCCGCAAAGTTGTTGTTACTGGTATCGAAATGTTCCGTAAATTGCTGGACTATGCAGAAGCTGGTGACAATATTGGCGCCCTGCTGCGCGGTATTCAGCGAAATGAGATTGAACGCGGGCAGGTTCTGGCAAAACCGGGAACCATCAATCCGCACACCAAATTCAAAGGTGAAATTTACGTCCTGACCAAGGATGAAGGCGGCCGTCACACCCCGTTCTTCAACAACTACCGTCCGCAGTTCTATTTCCGCACCACTGATGTAACGGGTGTTATCAAATTGCCGGAAGGCACAGAAATGTGCATGCCTGGCGATAATGTTTCCATCGAAGTAGAGCTGATTACGCCTATTGCTATTGAAGAAGGCCTGCGGTTCGCTATCCGCGAGGGTGGCAGAACGGTTGGTTCGGGTGTTGTTTCCGCAATCGAAGGCTAATTATTAAAAATAAACCCATCGCTGGTATATGCTGGCGGTGGGTTTATTTTTATAATCATTTTATAATCAGGATTGAAATAATTTACGGTATTCCCGCGGCGACATCTTTTGATACCGTTTAAATAGCTGGTTAAAAAATTTCACGTTTTCATATCCAGATAAGGCAGCGATTTCGCCAACCTTTTTTTGTGTATTTGCAAGCAGGCGGCAGGCTTGTTTGATTCGTGTGCGCTGCAGGTATTCGTGAAATGGCATACCGGCATCCTGTTTAAATTTCTGACTGATATAGGGTAGGCTAAAATGCAACATCTGTGCAATTTGCTGTAGCATAATGGGTTCCATATAGTGTTGTTCCACATATTCCATCATAAATTTACTGCTGTTTTCCCGCAGTTGGTAAGTATGCTGCTGAACCAGACGGCGCATAGCGAGTATGAAGATTTCAATAAGGTATGCCCGTATGAGTTCTAAATATCCCGGCTGTTTGCCTTGGTACTCTTCCAAAATATGATGCAGGAGTGTATAAACAGCGCCGTCATCTTTGTATACAACAGTGGTCGGGATGTCAGATAATGCTTCATATTCAAACCGTATTAAATAGTGCTTTAAAAGCTCCCGGAAACTGCGGCAGCCAATGAGTGATTGGTCGATATATTCGGGTAAAAACAAACAGTTGATGAGCTGGATGGATTCGTTTGGGGCGCAGCGGTATTGGTGCTGCATTTCATAGTCAATGATATAATAGTCGCCTTTTGTAATGGGCTGTTCCCGGCCATCCAGCCAGTGATTGGCGCGGCCGTCCACTACATAGACCAGCTCTAAAAAATTGTGCTTATGTACTACGCTGGTTTGATGTTCTACTTCAAAAATAA
Source organism: uncultured Clostridia bacterium (assembly GCA_937959315.1). Taxonomy (GTDB): domain Bacteria; phylum Bacillota; class Clostridia; order UMGS1810; family UMGS1810; genus CALGRC01. The sequence continues at coordinate 3,299 of CALGRC010000137.1, forward strand.
ATATTTTTTCTTTTTCATTAAAATAAGGCTCTGACATGTACTTGCCACCCCCTTTCTATCATTGTACGGTATCTTTGATAAAACCGCAAGCGTTTTGCTGTTTTTATGAAAAAAATCAAAGTAAATATGAAAAATACCCCCTAAATTGTAAAGTATGGTTGTTGATTTTCATATTTGGAGGCAGTATGATACTTTTGATAGGGGGAGGTCATATGTTATATCCGAAAAATCAAAGCAAGGAATTAGATATGGCGTTATTTCAAAATCCAACTTCTGAATACCGGGGTACGCCATTTTGGGCATGGAATTGTGATTTGACAAAGGAGTTGCTGGAGCAGCAGATTATATATTTAAAGCAAATGGGGTTTGGCGGATTCCATATGCATCCCAGGACCGGTTTTGCAACTACCTATTTATCTCCTGAACA
>CALGRC010000138.1 GCA_937959315.1 uncultured Clostridia bacterium
AAACTGGGAGGTGTGCGCTGTGAGTGATGTGTGGGGCAAAAACATTCAATTTTCTATCTTCGGCGAATCGCATGGGCCGGCCATAGGCGGCGTGTTGTCATCGCTTCCGGCGGGTGCCGTACTCGATTTTGCTGCCATTGACCGGGAGCTTGCGCGCCGGAATCACCGGGAGTTTTATTCTACCAGCCGTGCTGAGCCGGACAGCTATGAAATTTTATCGGGCGTTTACGAGGGAAAAACAACCGGTTCCGCATTGGCGTTCCTGATACGCAACCAGGACACCCGCAGCAAGGATTATCCGGATTTGAACCGCTTTCCCCGCCCCGGGCATGCCGATTATCCGGCGGCAGTAAAGTATCATGGGGCAAACGACTACCGCGGCGGCGGGCATTTTTCCGGGCGGCTGACCGCGCCGCTGGTGTTTGCAGGTGCAGTTGCCAAGCAATTGCTGCCTGGCGTACGGATTTATGCGCATATCCAATCGGTTGGAAGCGTATCGGCAGGCAGTGTGCTAGACATGCCCAATGCAGAAAACCTGCTTTGTGCGGCACAGAAATCAAATTTTGCTGTATGGAACGGCAGTGCTGCAGGGCAGATGAGGGAAGAAATACAGCAGGCCAAAAGTGAGTGTGATTCTGTCGGCGGTGTGGTGGAATGCGTTATCTTTGGGCTTACGGCTGGAATCGGCGAGCCGTTTTTTGGTTCCGTGGAAAGCGAACTGGCCCATATGCTTTTTTCTATCCCGGCTGTCAAAGGGATAGAGTTTGGGCTGGGGTTTGACATATCCCGGCTGCGCGGCTCCCAGGCAAATGATGGCTACCGTATGGAGGATGGCTGCGTGACGGCAGAATCGAACAATAACGGCGGTATTACCGGCGGCATTACCAATGGTATGCCGGTGGTGTTCCGGGTGGCAGTCAAGCCCACGCCGTCTATTTTTAAAAGACAAAATACAGTGGACTTGGCTGCACAGGAAAATACGGATATGGCACTGAAAGGGCGGCATGACGCCTGCATTGTGCCGCGGGCTGTACCGGTAGTGGAAGCGGCGGCTGCGCTGGTATTGCTGGATTTGATGGGAGGCGGAATGGCATGAAGGATTTAAGCACTCTGCGCGGAGAAATTGACCGGATTGACGAACAGATGGCTGAGCTGTTTGAAGCGCGCATGCAAGTGGCGGCAGAGGTATCCCGCTACAAGCAGGAGCATGGCCTGCCGGTGCTGCAAAGCGGCAGGGAGGCTGAGGTGCTGAAAAAAAACATCGCCCGGATCAGCGATACGCAGCTACAGCCATATGCGGCAGATTTTTACCGGAAGCTGATGGAATTATCCCGTATGTATCAAAAGCAGTTGGGCAGCCGCAGGGCTGTCATTGGGTTTTATGGGATAGCGGGCAGCTTTTCACATGAGGCGTGTGTCCGGTATATAGGCGCAAATGCGGAAATGGCGTTTGACCCGCGGCCCTATGAAACATTTGATGCCCTATGCAAGGCTTTGTACAATGCGGAGATTGATTATGCAGCCATTCCATTGGAAAATTCCACGACGGGTCCGGTGACGGATGTATACGATTTGCTGCTGCGGTACCAGTTTTATCTGGTCGGCGAGGTGCCGGTGCGGGTCAATCATAATCTAATGGCCCTGCCAGGCGCCAAATTATCCGATATCCGGGAGGTGTATTCCCATCCGCAGGCATTTATGCAGTGCAAGGAATTTTTAAGGCATTACCCGTTTGAAAAGAGGCCGTATTTTAACACGGCGGTCAGCGCAAAATATGTCGCAGAAAGCGGGCGGGCAGATATTGCCGCCATTGCCAGCGAGGCGGCGGCAAAGCTGTATGGCTTGCAAATTTTAGAGCACAATATCAACAATAATGCCAACAACATCACCAAAATTGTGATTCTGGCAAGGGAGCCGGAATCGGCTCCAGAGTATAACAAAGTCAGCCTGCTTTTGTCGCTGCCCAACAAACCAGGGGCGCTGCTGGCGGTGATGAATTGCTTTGACGGGCTGAATATGACAAAAATCGAGTCGCGCCCGGATACATCCAGCCCGTTTGACTATATATTTTTTATCGATTTTGAAGGCAATATTCAGCAGCCAAAGGTACAGGCGGTGCTGGGCCGTTTACAGGAAGCCGCCAAGCAATACCGGTATTTGGGCAATTACCGCAGTTATTGAGGGAGGGGCATATGGAAAAATTTGCACTCATCGGGCGAAGGCTGTCCCATTCCTGGTCGCAGCCCATCCATGCGCAGTATTTCCATCTGATGGGGATGGATGCTTCATATGAATTGCTGGAAACAGAACCGGATGGGCTGGCAGGCTTGGTATCCCGTTTGCAGGCACAGGGATACAGGGGCGTCAATGTTACCATCCCATATAAGGTGGATATGATGGCGCTGGTAGACGCCGTTTCACCAGAAGCTGCGGCCATAGGCGCGCTCAACACGGTGAAATTTGGCCAGACGCTATCCGGCTACAATACCGATTATTTTGGTTTGGAGCAGACGCTGCGGCGGTTTGGCATTGACGTAGCCGGTCAAAACGTGATACTATTGGGTACAGGAGGGGTCAGCCAGGCGGCGGCGGCGCTGTGCCGGGACAAGGGCTGTGCGTCGCTCACCTATGTTTCCCGGGAAAAGAGGCCGGGTATGCTGACCTATGCGGAATATGCCGGAATGAAAAAATCGGGTGTGCTCATCAATTGCACGCCGGTGGGCATGTATCCCGACACAGCGCGCAGCCCGGTTGCAGATGTAACTGGTTTTTCCGCAGTAGTGGATTTGATTTATAACCCGGTAAAAACCAGGCTGTTGCAGTTGGCTGAGCAAGCGGGGGCCATTGCGGTCAACGGCTTATATATGCTGGTGGCGCAGGCAGTGTGCTCGCAGGGTATTTGGAACCATGTCCAGATAGAACAGGATGTTGTTGACAAAATTTATCAGTCTATGACAAATTATGACGGGGGTGCTGGAAGATGAAATTGCTTGTGATAAACGGGCCTAATCTAAATTTTTTGGGAATCCGCGAAAAAACGGTGTATGGCACCATGACCTATGGGGATTTGTGCCGGGATTTGGCGGGTTATGCACAAAAAAGGGGGATAGAGGCAAGTTTTTTCCAGAGCAACCACGAGGGGGCGCTGATAGACCGCTTACAGCAGGCGTATGAGGAGGGCGTGGATGCCATTGTCATCAACCCCGGTGCGCTGACGCATTATAGCTATGCGCTGTTCGACGCCATCAAAAGTATCAGCATTCCATGCGTTGAGGTACACTTGTCCAACATCCACACGCGTGAGGCGTTCCGGCATACGTCGGTAACTGCCCCAGCCTGTGTAGGGCAGATTACCGGCTTTGGCGCGTATGGCTATAAAATGGCTATGGATGCAGCTTTGGAGCTGTATGGCAAATGAATAATCTGTATTTGATTGGAATGCCTGGCTGCGGGAAAAGTACCATTGGCGCTGAGGTTGGAAAACGCCTGCACCGTTTGTTTTTAGATTTGGATCAGTACATAGAGCAGCAGGAGCACGCCGCCATTCCAGAGATGTTTGAAAAGGGCGAAGCCTATTTCCGCGATATGGAATCGAAATACTTGCGGCAGGCGGCATCCAATACCGGCGTGGTGGTTGCCACCGGCGGCGGGATTGTGCTCCGGCAGGGAAATGTGGATATCATGCGGCAGAGCGGGAAAATTATTTTGATTGATACCAAGCCA
>CALGRC010000139.1 GCA_937959315.1 uncultured Clostridia bacterium
CAAAAAATTTGTTGCTACATTGAATGAAGTTAAAGATCCAACCGTAACATGGTCGATTGATATGGATGACAATCTGAAACAGTACAAAGAGTTGATTTCAGTTAACACGTCCGGCGGTGAACTGCTTATAAAAACTCCCAACAACACTTCATTGTACTATGGTGTCATTCGAATTACGGCAACATTTACTGATGGATTCATCGCAAAACTTGATACCAGCATTGTTCCTTTAGTGTAGGTGATATTATGGCATACGGCAAAGAAATAGTAACCTACAAAAATCAGATTGCCTCTACAATTTTAAATGACAATGAAATGTCTATAGAACGCAATGTTGGCGGACTTTCCGCCTATTTGAGCAAACTGCGTACAGCGCCGAATTATACAAAATTAAAAAAGGCGCTCACAAAATTGCTTACCCATAGCGGCCCTGCTGGACGAGCGCTGGACAAGGGCCTTCGCAAATTAAAAGATACGATTAAATTCGCTTATATGTCAGGGGCGTTGTTTGAATATTTAGGCTGGACGTATCTGGGCATTATAGACGGGCATGATATTGACGCACTCACCGAGGTCCTGGAACGGGCCCGGCAAATGGAAGGCCCCATTATCATCCATACGTTTACTACCAAAGGGTTAGGCTATGCTGACGCAGAAGAAAATCCAAATAAGTTTCACGGTGTAAGCCGGAAAACAACAACCATCAAACGGGATGCCATGGATTACTCTACTGCGTTTGGAAGTTTGCTGTGCTGTGAAGCGAAACAGGACAGTACGATTACGGCTATTACTGCGGCGATGGCCGCTGGCTGCGGCTTGACGGAATTTAGCCAGCAATTCCCAGACCGCTTTTTTGATGTTGGTATTGCCGAACAGCATGCCGTTACTATGTCTGCCGGTCTGGCAATCCAGGGGCTAACGCCAGTTGTCTGCATTTATTCTACTTTTTTACAGCGGGCTTATGATCAAATTTTACATGATGTCTGCCTGCAAAATTTACATGTGGTTTTTGGCATTGACCGCGCCGGCCTGGTTGGCGAAGATGGCGAGACCCACCAAGGGGTATTCGACTTGTCCTTTTTGAGCCATATCCCAAACCTGACCATTTTAGCACCAAGCTGCTATGATGAATTGAAAGCCATGCTTTCATTTGCTTTGCATGAACACAAAGGCCCTGTTGCAATCCGATATCCAAAAGGCGCCGTCCCATTCCGGGAAGCCGCGCCATTTCTGCCTGGGCAAGCAGAGTTATTGCGGCAGGGGAATCAAATTACCATGGTTGCAGAGGGGCGAATGGTAGAAACCGCTTTGCAGGTGTGCAATATCCTATCGCAGACCGGGATCACAGCAACATTGTATAATATCCGTACCATCAAACCATTTGACATATACCCGGTGCAGCAAAGCCTCGCACAAACTAGGTTCCTGGTAACCATAGAAGACAATATCAAATGGGGTGGAATGGGGCAGATGCTTAGGGCTTCCCTGCAAGGGAACTACCAATTTATTCCGTTTGGATTTGGCGATCAATTTATTCCGCAAGGGAAACCTGGACAGCTATTTGAGCGCTATGGGCTGGACGCCAACCATATTGCCAGCCAAATCATAAAGGAGTACCATACATGAGCGAACGTTTGGATATAGAACTGGTAAACCGCGGATTAGCAGAAAGCCGGGAACGGGCAAAGGCATATATTATGGAGGGGGTCGTCTATGTAGACGGCCAAAAAGCCATGAAAGCAGGCGATAAAGTTAAAAATGGCATGCAAATTGAAGTGCGCGGAACCCCCATTCCTTACGTCAGCCGCGGCGGCTTAAAATTGGAAAAAGCAGTCACTGCATTCGCATTGGATTTTACAAATATGATATGTGTAGACGTTGGAGCGTCAACCGGAGGATTTACCGATTGCATGCTGCAAAACGGCGCCCGTAAGGTCTATGCAATCGATGTCGGATATGGGCAGCTCGCTTGGAAGCTGCGAACAGATAGCCGGGTTGTTAATATCGAACGCACCAACATTCGGTATTTGGATTTGCAGCTTTTACCAGAGCCGGTGGATTTTTGCTCTATCGATGTAGCGTTTATTTCATTAAAACTTGTATTGCCGGTTGTATTTTCTTTTTTAGATAACGGCGGTCAAGTGGTTGCGCTCGTCAAACCGCAATTTGAAGCAGGACGTGAAGAAGTGGGGAAAAAAGGGGTAGTCCGGGATGCCGCTATACACCGGCGCGTAATTCAAAACACCATAGCCGCTGCGTTGGAAATTGGGTTTTCTGTTTTACAATTGGAGTCCTCGCCAATCCGCGGTCCTGAAGGAAACATAGAATTTTTGCTATTGCTTGAAAAAAGCAAAAAATCCCAAATATGTGTGACAGAAGAACAAATTCTACAGGTCGTACAAAAGGCGCACCAAAACAATTGAATTGGGGCGGAGGAATGTATGATGGAACGGAAGAAAAAACCATTTTTTACTTCAAATAATTTTGATGACTTTGAAATCGACGAATTTTTCGACGACCATACCTATAACCCGCAGGATCTAGAGGCCGTCCAGTTTGAAGCGCCGCCTCTTCCGCAACCTCAGCGCGCAGGTACCGTTAACAATACGCATTCTGTCCCATCCTCCAAGCCGCAAGCAAAGAAAAAAACCCCATCCAATATCCATCAGGGCCACCGGCAACGTATGATAGACAAATTGCTTGCGCACGGCCTGGATTCTTTCAGCGAACACGAAGTGCTGGAACTTTTGTTGTTTTATGCAATCCCCCGGCGCGATACCAATGCACTTGGCCACTATCTCATCGAGGAATTTGGTTCATTGCACAACGTTTTTAAAGCTGATCCGTCCGATTTGCAGCAAATTGATGGCATAGGGAAAAATGCTGCGGCGCTCATTTATTTTTTTCGATGCTTAACACCTTATCTTAACGCGCGGTTTCAAGAAAAAACCTGCCTTGCAGACACCACATCCGCCGGCCAGTTTTGCTGTGCTTATTTTATGGAGCATGTGGAAGAATCCTTTATCGTACTAATATTGGATTCCAACCGGTGCATCAAAAAAATTGAAATTATCAGCCGCGGCACCGAAAATGAAACTGCCTTTTATCCCCGGAAAGTACTAAAAGCAGTCATTAAACACCGCGCCAATGCCATTATCATTGCTCATAACCACACCGGCGGCAATGTACAGCCCTCCGCTAATGATATCCGGGTGACCAATGAAATCATCCAACTTGTAGAAGGTATTAACGTGCCCGTGCGGGATCATTTTATCTGTTGCGGACAATTATTCACCAGTTTTGCAGAGCGGGGGATTTTGGGCGAAAAAGGGCTTTCTTGATTGTTTTTGCTTTTTGTGGTATACTAAACCATAGGAGCGTGAAATGATGTTTGACATTCGGGAACTAACGATAGACGACAAAGCGTTATTTGACAGCTATATTCAGCATAAGGCTGAAAATTCCGGCGCAAGTTTTGCCAATATTTTTATTTGGCGGGATACTTTTGATACCAAATATGCTATCATTGATGGGTTTTTGGTATTGTTTTACCAAAGTAAAAAAGGAAGTATCCATCCAACCATGCCGCATGGGGAAGGGGACTGTACCAAAGCATTATACGAGATTGGAAAGTTCCTTTCCTCTATTGATCAGCCTTTTATTATGGAAACGGTTACTTCATCTGACAAGGAAAAACTAACTTCTATGCTGGGGGATCGGGTGGTCGTTTGTGAACAGCGAAACTTGTTTGATTATGTGTACCGGGCGGAAGATTTAATTACCCTCTCGGGGAAAAAACTCCATGGAAAGCGTAACCATATTCATAAATTTAAATCCTTATATTCTTACGAATACCGGCCGCTCACGCCTGATTTATTTGAAATATGCCTATCAAAAGCCAACCAATGGTTACTGAAAAAATACGGCGATACGGCGCATCCAGATTATTTAGGAGAACTGCTGAGCTTAAAAGAAGCATTTACCCATTTTCAGGCGCTGGGGTTTTCCGGAGGCGCTTTGCTGGTGGATGGAGATTTAGCGGCATTTACCATAGGGGAGCAATTGACCGACAATATGGCGCTTATTCATATTGAAAAAGCCAACACCGCTTATCAAGGCGCCTATACCATGATTAACCAACAGTATGTTGAGCATCAATGGCCGCATATGACCTATATTAACCGCGAAGAAGATATGGGGATTGAAGGGCTGCGCAAAGCGAAATTGTCATATCAACCGTGCAGATTCATTGAAATTTATAATTGCCGGTTGTATTTGGAGGGAAAATAAAAATGGTTTATGTATTGCTTGCAGATGGGTTTGAAGAAATCGAAGCGCTGGCATTTGTTGATATTTTGCGGCGTGCCGGCATTGAAACACAGACTGTTTCGGTACAAAACGGCAAAACCGTAACGGGTGCGCATGGCATTATGATTTTACCGGATTTGCCGCTAAAAAAAATTGACCCTGAAAAGATGGATGCGATTGTGTTGCCCGGCGGGATGCCTGGCGCACAGCATTTAAAGGATAGTCAAGAAGTTGCCGCTCTTTTGCATTCCGCGCATCAGCAGCAAAAACTGATTGGCGCCATCTGCGCCGCCCCAATGGTATTGGGCGGTTTAGGGCTTTTAAATGGGAGGCAGGCGGTCTGCTTTCCGGGATACGAAAGTGCATTAGCCGGTGCCACGATATGTAATGATCCAGTGGTAGAAGATGGGAATATCATTACTTCCAAAGGCCCTGGAACGACTGCTGCATTTGCCAGCGCCTTTGTACGCCGTTTTTGCGACGTGGCAACGGCAGAAGCAATCATTAGTTCCATGCAGTATGAAACAAGGTAACAGCCTATGACGAAACAGCAATGGCGGACAAAATATCTAGCCTTACGCAAAAATATGGCGGATAGTTCACAAAAGAGCAAAAAAATTGCGGAAAAGGTCTTGGCAAATGATATAAAAAAGCAAAGCCATATCTTTGCATATCTCTCTTTTGCAAACGAGGTGGATACCCATACCATCATTCGCCAATTGTTAAAGTGGGGGATAACCGTATCTGTTCCTGTGTGCGACATCCATACCTGTACTATGACAGCCAGCCAAATAACAGATTTTTCGCAATGCAAGCCAAACCGTTACGGGATTTTAGAACCCAGCACAGTCATAATCCCAGATAAACCGTTTGACATGATATTGGTACCCGGTGTAGTTTTCAGCAAAAAAGGGCACCGCATTGGATTTGGAAAAGGATATTACGACCGGTTTTTATCTTCGCTGCCCAACCATCCGTTAAAAATCGGATTGTGCTACGATTGGCAGCTTACGGAAACATTGCCGCACGAACCGCACGATATCGTTATGGATTTCATTATAACAGACGAGAGGATATGGCGTATATGAAACACCGTGCTACATATCTGCTCATCCTTGTATTTCTGTTGCAAACAGGGCTGGGTTTTGTGTTGCGTCAAATTGGAGCGACTGAATATGCTTCTATTATGGCAACTCAGCTTATTGCCCTTTTGCTCCCGGCAGCTTTGTATCAAGTATTGTTTCAAAAGCCCATAGATACCGGTTCTGGCAGGGGATGTACCGTACTAAATTTCTGCTTTGCAGTGGTACTGATGGTATGCATAAGCGTTTTGAACCAATATATCAACATCCCCGTTTTACAACTCCTCACAATCACAGGCTTACAATCCAATGTTATGATGGTACATCCAATTGAAACTGGATTTGAATTCTGTTTGTCTGTTATTTTTTTATGTTTTATCCCAGCCATTGTAGAAGAATTTTTGTTCCGAGGGATCCTATTGCCGGAATACGCACTTTTATATGGCGCAAAACGGGCGATGGTATTAACTGCTGGTATTTATGCTGTCATGCACTTTGAACCGTCCGCTTTTGTTCCGCAATTTACCATTGGTTTGCTGACTGCATACTTGGTTTATCAAACAAAGTCGCTGTTACCGGGGATTGCTGCACACATTGTCAATAATATATTTGGATTGCTGATTCAACAATACAATACGCAATTTGCAGAAAGGTTGATATCCAGTGCAATCCCGATTGCAGCAGGGGCCTTAATCATATTTGCCGGCACGGTTGTTTTATTTTCCAAGTACAACATGCAACCAGCCAAACAATGAAAAACACGGGGTAGCGAAACTGGTTATTTATTTCGCAAAATAAAAATTTTGCGAAATAGGAGGGGTGAAATTACAATGCCATCTCATAAACAGCAATATTCTGATGTCCCACAAGTCTTGCGGGATTATTTGACTTACATGACGGTTATCAAGGGAAAATCGCCAAATACAGTACAGGAATATTATTACGACCTGCGGTTATTTTTACGTTTTATAAAATGCAAATTTTCAAACATCGGCTGCGATGATTACAGCACGGTAAATTTGGATGATTTTCAGGAAACCGACTTGCAGCGTGTTACATTGAGTGATTTGTATGATTTTATGGCGTATATTCACAATTGCCGTTCAAGCAACGACAATTACCGTGCCAGAAAAGTCGCCAGTATCAAATCATTTTTTAATTATTTGTCAGTAAAAACCGGACTGATACAAGAAAACCCAGCCAGTCATTTAGACAGTCCAAAAATCAAAAAACGTATGCCGCAATATTTATCTTTAGAAGAAAGTGTAGCGTTTTTACAAAGCATAGATGGGAAATTTCAGCAGCGCGATGTGGCAATGTTTGTATTACTGCTCAATTGCGGGCTCCGGCTCTCCGAATTGGTAGGAATTAACATCCCGGACATTGACTTTGAAAAACGTACCCTCCGCGTAATTGGTAAAGGAAACAAAGAGCGCATTGTTTTTTTAAATGACCTATGTATCAATAGCATCCAAGCGTACCTGCAAGTGCGCCCAACCGAAGGGATACTGCCTGCCGACCGCAATGCATTGTTTATCAGCAGCAAAGGCCGCCGTATCAGCAACCGCATGGTGGAACTCCTTTCTAAAAAGTATTTTACAGCCGCCGGCGTTGATGCAAGCCGGTATTCGCCGCACAAACTGCGGCACACTGCGGCAACCATCCTGTACCGCGATGGGAATGTGGATATCCGTTCCTTGCAGGAGCTTCTGGGACATACCAATTTATCTACTACCCAAATATATACACATATCAAAAACGAAGATTTAAAAAAAGCAGCTGATGCCAATCCCCTATCCCATCTACAGTTAGATGCAAATAAGCCTCCGCTTGAATAATTTTCAAGCGGAGGCTTATTTTTTACTTCCATTTAACCCTTTAACATGCATGGGATAGAATTTCTTAATACTTATTAAGAATTAATTTACCATTCTTTCATAAACAATTTAAGTTTATCCTTTACACTAAAGGATAGTTTGAATGAAAAGGAGTTGCACAATTGACATGAACAGATTTGCAAAATTCAAACAAGCTATCCGTACCAAAAAAGGGAACCGCATCATTAAATTATCCATTTTAGGAGCTATTTTGTTATGCATTGGTTTTGGAATATTTTATATGGTGCGCAATGCCGGAACGGTCGCCCCTGTTTCCACCGGGCAAACAACAGTGGCTTCACGCGGCAGCCTAACCAAAACCATTGAAGGGAACGGCGTCATAGCGGAAAT
>CALGRC010000140.1 GCA_937959315.1 uncultured Clostridia bacterium
GGGTGGTACTGGATATATTCGCAGTCCCGGCCGATGGCTTCAAAAACCGCAAGGTTCCAGGAACGCCACTCCATACTGTCGATATCCATTTCTAACGGGTAAGAATAACAGCCCATTGCAAATTTAACATCGGGGAACTGCGCACGGATGGTATCAATCACCGGCCGCACTTTGTCGATATAATCCTGCGGGTCGGGAAACTGGTAATTGGTCTCATTGCCCAATTCAAAGCATAGGACGTTTACCGGATCCGGCAGCCCCAACGATGCGCGCACCGCGCCCCACTCAGTCGTCTCTGCATCGCCGATTAAAAATTCAACATACTCCCGCAGGTGTTCCGGCGTATCATAGTGGATATTCAGTGCCACAATGAACTGGCAGCTTTCATCCATCCTTTGGAAATCTTTGACCCATTCTACCGGCCCATAGGGCAGCACTTGCCCTGCTATTGTCCAGTTTGAAGGCATGCCCTCATCCCCGGGCGGACGCTTATCCAATGGGCCAATAGCGCTTTCCCAATTGAAATTTTGAATGGAATGCCCTGCGGTGCGCGAAGATGGCATATACTTGATTTGGGATGTCAAATCCTTGTACATCTGCGATAATTCATTGCTGTTCGCATCCGTCATGATATCGCGCATCCAATCAACAGTCCACTCAAACCCCATACCGTTAATGGCCCACTTGGTATCCTGCACCACGTTATTTTCGTCCACAATGACGGTGCCTTCAAACGTTTTGCCGCTGTCCGCCGGATCATATTCATCCCGGATCTCCATGTCAAAATCATCCAATGTTGTGGTTCCATCTGCCCAGGCAGTGTTTGCCGGCAAAAGGTTAAGCGCCAGTATCAGCGCCAGCACCAGATGCAGCAGCCGTTTCTTCATTTTCATCCTCATTCCCTGCCTCCTTATCTGCCACTTCTATTCTGAGTGAACTGCTGACCAGCTTTGCCGCCTCTGCCCGGGTCAACGCCGCCTGCGGGTGGAAAGCCCCGTCGTCCATGCCCGATATGATCCCTGCCGTCTGTAGCCTGGCAACTGCCTGAAATGCCCACTCTGAAATTGAATCGCTGTCTGCAAACAGGATTGGTTGACGAACTTTCTCAGGTGAAATCTGTTTTAACTGAAATACCCGCAGCAGGATTGTTGCCGCACGTTCCCGGTTTAGAGGTTCATCTGGAAAGCTCCGGTTTTGCTCATCGCCGTTTAGTATGCCGGCCGCTTTTGCACTGCGCATATAGCCAGCATACCAGCTCTCCTCATCCACATCTATAAAATTTTCACCTTCCTGCGACATTTCAAATCCAAATGCATTGACCAGCATCTTGATAAATTCTGCACAGGTCACATGGCCTTCCGGCAGGAATTTGCCCCCATCCCCGTTCACAATGTTTTTTGCCGTCAGGTAGGCGATATCATCATACGCCCAGTGCCCTGCCGGCACATCGCTGTACAGGGCTGCCGGTGCAGGCGGTGTGAGCGCTTCGGTTGCGGTCTCACGGTCTACGGTAATCGATGGGGTGGATGTCCGTCCGCCGCCTCCGCCGCTGCCACCGCCTCCGCCGCGGACTGGGCGGCTGCTGCCTGTGCCCTGGTTATCATCTTCTTCATATCCGTCAATAAAAGTGCGTATGTCTTCCAAGGTATCCAAGCTGCCCTTTTTAGACAGCAATTCCTGATACAGCGCAGATGGGTTATCCAATTTTTCAAGCTGTGCTTGGTCATAGCCAATTTCTTCTGCACAGCCGGATACAATCTCCCCGACCCTGCCATAGGATATGGCGTTTTGCAGGGCTGCCATCACATAGCCTTCAGTAAAAGCCTGCCGAACCTGTTGAAGGCTGTTAAATGTGGTATTCACAAACCGGCGTAATGTCTCCTCTTGATTGTCCAGATAAAAAGCATTATCCAACGGCAGTCCAAAGATATCGTTATTTGCCGTTATAACCGCTTCTACCGCTTCTGTATCCGCCAGGTTGTCCAGCGTAAAGACTTGTATTGCCTGGGTTACCGTTGACATCATTGCACGGATATCGTCAATTGTCTTGCACGGGAACTCTTCGCCATCCAGTAAGCCTTCTGCCAGCCGTGCCAGCTTTTCGGGACCAAGCGCCTCTAACTGGCTGTAGTCAAAGTCCAAAATATCCGATATAACCGCGCTGCCGCTGCCATCCAGGACTGCCAGCATCGCCGCCGCATCCTGTGTGTGGATCGCCGCATTCATGGCGTCGATGATTGGCTTTTTAGCTGCAATATATGCATCCTCTGTGCCGTTTTCAATCGCTTCAGACATTTCGCCTAGGATATGGATGTTCACTTGGTATTTACGGCCGTCCGCCACAGCCGTTGCAACCATAGACCCATCCCGCAGGCCGGTGATGATACCATCTGCGGCTTCAGCCAGCGATCCATCCGGCAGTTCAAAAACAAAGGCTGTTTCCTGCCCGTCCTGGCGGAGCGCAAACTCCCGGCTGGAATTTGTGTAAATATATACAGTGTCTTCCGGCCGTACTTCCGCCCAAACCGCAGTATCCCCCACATCTGCCGCACCTTCCAGCCGCAGGTAAGACCATTGCTGTGCCGTATAGTTATTGAGCCAGACGCCGTCCGCATCAAAGGTGATTTCCGTGGCCGCACCCCAGTCGTCCCCATAGTTGGAAAAGGCGATTTGCGCCGTCTGCCCTGTTTTGAAGTTTGCGCACCCGGTATGCAGCTTTAATTGCCATGACTTTATCAGTATGAGTGGTTTCAGACACATCCGCGTATAAGAAGTTGTCCTTCTCCTTTTGCTGATCAACGTATGAATCGTAAGCTGTAATTTCCAGGTTTTTAAAATAGGCATACATATTTCCCTGCCCGCCGGCCGCATATTCAAACGGTGCGGTAATATCCCGATAGGAGGTCGGGTCTGTGCAGGTCCCCTCGAAGCTTCTTGCATACCAAGGCGTCTCATCTCCGTTATAATTATCACGCGGGACGCACGTCCAGTGAAATGTCCCTTCTTCATAGGTTAGGTTCAGGGTATACCATTGCAGCTGCTGGATCGCTCCGGTATTGGTATCGGTATACAGTTCTGTGGCCGACCCGTTTTCAAATTTAATAAAGCGGCAGCCCAGATTGGTACCAGCATTTGACCCCGGGAAGTAAAGCATATAGAAGTTCATCGGCATGCCATCCTGGTTTGGGTTGTGGGCAAACAGCCGGATGGCCGCGCCGGTGGCATAGTGGCCGATGTATAAATCTGTGGAAATGGTATAGTTTTCCTCACTGCACATGGTTATTCCAACCGGCGAGACAGTCGGGAAGTATTCATACCGGTTCCAGGTGGCCGACGTATTGATTGCCAACGCCTTGGTACCCAGATGGTTGTCAAAACTCGTCCACCCCAAATCGCCGCTTTCGCCCTCGGAGATGCCAAAATCCGCCTCTAGCCCGCTGCCTTCGCCCATCCGGTAGGCATTGGACACCCAGTTGCCGTCGGCAAATTCCACGTCCAGGCCGGTCAGCAGCGGGTCGTTTAATTCATAACTTTCAAAATCCTCTGTCAGTAGCGTCTCCGATGCATGTGCCGGAAACAGGAACCACGCGCAGGCGAGGATCAATGCCAGACATACTGAAAATTTTTTCATTCTTGCGCCTCCTCTTTTCCTTAAGGGGGCGGCTTTTCCGCACCGCCCCCTGCTGCTAAAACGATACCGCTTCTGTCAACGGATACAAGCCGCTCCAGCCGCCGTCCCAGCAGAACATCTGCACATGGTCATATGCCTGCACCGGCGAAGTAACTGTTATCGTCGTATTTTCAGCATTGCTGTTTAAGGCAGACGAAGCGCCTATCGCCACGCCTATCAGCCTGTCTTGGCCATCATAGAAAGCAAACAGGTACTCTCCCTCTTCTGTCAGGTAGTCACACCCTGCTTCAATTGTCAATCCCATATCCGCCGTACTGGCCAGAACTGCCTCTGCCAATATCACGATCTCAACCTGTGTGCGCTGCCCGTCCTTTTCAGCAGTCAGGGTCAGCGACGAAGCCTGCGATGATGGCGTCAGAATATTGCCCTCTACCGTGGCAAACCCTACCTGCTCCTGTGCAAAGGAATAGGCCGCGTCCGTCACGTCCGCCCCGCCAAGGCGCGGGTGCAGATAGAGCTTCTGCCCCATGCGCATCTGTATCTGCGCCGCATCGGACAGCACTTTTACATCCCCCAGGCTGAAAGGCGCAATAGATTCCAGCCGGATATAACGGATGCCTTCCTGCGCGGTTGCGCTATATTGCCGCCCTTCGGCAAGGGTAAGCCACTGTGCATAATCCCTGCTGTCAGCCGAAATCTTGACTGTGACATCTGCCGGAGCGTCTAAACTGGTCACTTCCAGCCCGCGGAGCTGTGCCGGCAGCCCCAAATCAACAGTCAGCGAACTGCCTGTAAAAACCGTACCGGCGTCGCCGTCGTTCACCGCAGCAGGGTTATCACCGTCTGCCGCAATAACGGCGCGGTTGCGCAGCACATCAACATAAAACGCATTGTCCGGCGCGCCAGCCGCATAGGGGTTTTCGGTGGTGATGGTCAAATTGTCAAAATAAGCGTACATATTCGTCTGCCCGCCGCCTGCATACTCAAATGGGGCGGAGACGCCGGTAAACGGATTGGGATCTGTCACACTGCCGGAAAAACTGCGCCCCTGGCCGCCGGCTTTTGGCGCGCACGTCCATTGGAAAGTACCGTTGTCATAGGTCAGGTTCAAGGTATACCATTGCAGCTGTTGCCGCGCATTCCTGTCTTCATCCTGATACAATATAGTTGAAGTGCCATTCTCATATTTGATAAACTGGCAGCCCTTTTGGTCTCCCGCATTATCTCCTGGGAAGTAGAGCATATAGAAGTTCATCGGCATACCGTTTGAATCCGGGTTGTGGGCAAACAGACGGATGGCCGCGCCGGTGAGGTAGTGCCCAACATAAAAGTCAGTGGTGATATTGTAAGTATTTTCTGTTTGCATGGTGATGTTGGGACTGGATACAGTTGGGAAATAAGGATACATATTCCACGAGGCCGACGTTTCAATCGCCAGCGCTCTGGTACCGATTTCATTCTTTTCGCCCGGTACGCCGCCCTGCGACCAGGTCTCACCCTCAGAGATGCCAAAATGCGCTTCGTCCACAGCGCCTTCACCCATCCGGTAAGCATTGGATGCCCAGTTGCCGCCGGCAAATTCCACGCTCAGGCCGGTCAGCAGCGGTACATCCGGTTCATAGGCTTCAAAATCTTCCGATATCAATTCTTCGGTTGGATCGGGGATACCTTCTTCTACAATTTCCAGGTTTTTAAAATAGGCGTACATTTGCCCCTGCCCGCCGGCCGCATATTCAAACGGCGCGGTAATATCCCGATAGGGGGCTGGGTCGGTACAGGTCCCCTCAAAGCTTCTGGCCCCAGGGTTTATCTCATCCCCGTTATAATTTTCGCGCGGAACGCACGTCCATTGGAAAGTACCGTTATCGTAGGTCAGGTTCAGGGTATACCACTGCAGCTGCTGAATTGGGTTAGTATTGGTATCGGTATACAGTTCTGTAGCTGACCCGTTTTCAAATTTAATTAAGCGGCAGCCTTTGTTATCACCCGCATTTGCCCCCGGGAAATAGAGCATATAAAAGTTCATCGGTATCCCATCCTGGTTCGGGTTGTGGGCAAACAGCCGGATGGCCGCGCCGGTGGCATAGTGGCTGATATAAAGATCTGTTGTGATGGTATATTTGTTCCCGCTTCTCATGGTGATACCCACCGGCGAGACAGTCGGGAAATATTCATACCGGTTCCAGGTAGCCGCCGTTTCAACCGCCAGCGCTTTGGTTCCCAATGTGTTATTGAAATCTGTCCATCCCAAATTGCCGCTTTCGCCCTCGGAAATACCAAAATGCACTTGATCCGCAGCCCCTTCGCCCATCAGATAGGCATTGGATACCCAGTTGCCGCCGGCAAATTCCACGCCCAGGCCGGTCAGCAGCGGGTCGTTTACCGCATAAGCTTCAAAATCCTCGGTTATTAGCGTACGGCGGACGCTGGAACCCGCAGGCACATCTGCCTGTACAGGGGTTAACAGCCAGGTACAGGCAAGTATCAAAACCAGGCACCGTGCAAATACTTTTTTCATAATTTACCTCCCGGTAATAGATTTCGAGTTATTTATGTCCGGCATCGTCAGATTCGATGCTAAACTCGAGGTATACTTCCTCCGTGTCCGCGCCGATATGCCGG
>CALGRC010000141.1 GCA_937959315.1 uncultured Clostridia bacterium
GCGGTTGCTGGTTTGGGTTTTTACCTTTTTGACCGTATACATCAAATCTTTTGTGTCGCCGGTCCGGTTCTGCACAATCGCAATGGTGCGGTTGTCCATATCCACCTTGTCCCAAGTCAGGCCCAAAATCTCACCCTTTCGGCAGCCCGTCATAGCAACCAATACCAAAAACAGGTAGATTTGACGGTCATTTTTTCGCGCCGAGGTAAATAAAGCCTGTAATTCTGCCAGCGTATAAGTGTCATGCTTTGGCCGTTCATTGACCGCGCTGACCGGCATTCGGCTGTTCTGCACCGGATTTCTCGGGATCATATCCTGCCGCATGGCATCGCCCAACGCCTTGGAAAGCACCCCGCGGTATATCTGGATGCTTTTCGCGCTAAGCCCGCCGCCGCGGCGGTTGCCGCATTGCCGCAAATGTTTCAGAAACAGCGTAACATCATTCCCTGTCAATTCCTCAAGCGCAACGGTATATTTTTCAAAATACGGTATGATCTGGGCATACACCGCTTTCCGATAAGACGCATAGGTTGTCGGCTGAATGGTACCCTCTATCACCGCAAGCCATTTTTTCAAATAACTGCAAAGCTCCGTACGCCGTGTCACATCCCTGTGTTCGTAATTGTACTGATGTAAAATGTCCTGCAGCATTTGACTGGCCTGGGATTTTCTGCCGCCCCTGATTGGGATTTTGGTACTGATGGTTCGCCTCGGGCTGGTATTCAAAATAATTTGATAATACGGACTGTCAGGCCGTGTCGCTACTCGTCCTGTAATTTGTTTCATGGTTCCTCCTTTCCCAGCATTTTTGAGCAGTACACATCTGTCAATTTGATTGTAATGTGTACTGCTCCGATTGTCAATACAGTTTTTGTTTCAAATATGCCAAAACGTATACTTTCGGTACCCGATACTGCTTCCCAATCCGGATAGACGGCACTTCCCCGCTTTGCAGCAGGCGGTAGGCCGTGTTTTTGCCGACGCCGAGGATTTCGCACAATTCCTTGACGGTCAGCACATCGTTGTACTTATTCAGCATTGCCATCCCCCTTTGCCAGATAGATGCGCGTCACATCGTCCCGGTGATGCCCCAGCAGCTCGGAAACCATTTTTCTGGCCTGCAAATCTGTCCTGCCTGTTTTGAGAAATTCTGCATATTTCTCGTGGGCAAAGGTATGCCGCAGCCCGTGGAATGTGATCCTATTTTCAGTAAACTGCTTTCGGTGGTAGGCAAGAAAGCATTGCAGCCGTTTCATCGCCAGATGGGTTTTATCGTCCGGCGCTACAAATAATTTCTGCCCTCTGGGCGTTTTTTGCAGCATATCCCGCAAGGCAATTTTGATGGATTCATTGATGGGTACATACCGCGTCAAACCGCCCCTGCCTTTGACAAACAGCCTGCCGCACTCCACTGCATTGGCCGCGTCATTAGTGTCAATGCGGAAGCATTCCTCCAGCCGCAGTCCTGCGTATCTGGCCAACGCCAATATCGCCGCATAGTCGTTATGCCCCGTTTTGAGCGCAATTCCCAGCATCAGGTTAAATTCCCGCGCATCCCAAGTCCTATCTACCCCGCCAAAGGTGCGGCATTGCAGCTGCAGATCCGCATTGGTTGGCAACGGTTCCCGCGTGTACGGCAGGCTGTCGTGGAAAAACCGGATAGCCGCAAGTTCGGTTCTTATGGTTGCCGCGGACAGGTTTTTGCTTTGCAGATACCGCAAATATGCCGCAATATGCTTGCCCGAAATGTTGGACAGCTTTTGCAGGTTGTACTCTCGCGCAACAAATACCAGAAAACGCTTAAATGCCTTGCCGCAGCGTCCCCTCGTCCTGAAACTGCCGGCTTTTAAGTGCCGGAACAGCTTTTGATACTTTGCTTCCAAATTTTTACAAGTATGTTTCATGCGTCATCCTTTCTTTCTGAACCCTCAACCAAACGAATACCTCGGCGGAGATATCGGTAAAATCATTTGCACAGCCGCCGCTGTGTGCGCCCTGCTGTCACAGTGCTGCGGGTTTTTTAGGAAAAATCCGTGAAAAGCCAATATTCATATGCCGGCCATTCTTTTTTGTTGCCCGTACAGCACACAGGTGACAGCCTGTATGCTGCCGATAGGGGAAAGTATCTGTTTCACACCCAATTTGGGTTTTAAACAAAAAAATGCAGACGACTCCCGTAAAATGGAAGTGTTCTGCATTCGTTTTGTTCCTGAAAATACGTTTTTGTGCCGAATAAAGGATTCGTTTACCAAATAAACCCAGACGAACATTTGGGCATAAAGCCCCTATGTTTGTCCAAACTGCTTACCATGTGAACTGCTTACCATGTGTTACAGGGATAGTATAACATGGATTTTTCGAGGATGGTATAGCAGGAGTTAAAAAATTTGCGGATTTTGAAAAATATTTTTTAATATAAATCCAACCCTATAAAAACACCGCAGGAACCCGGTTCCCCGAATTCCTGCGGCCAGCAGTTCTTTTCATCTATGTTTTATTTCTTATACATCGGCCCATATGCCGCACAGGCGCGGTAATCAGCGCCTTCCAAATCCTTTGTGCCAAATGCGT
>CALGRC010000142.1 GCA_937959315.1 uncultured Clostridia bacterium
ACCCCCACCTCGCCGTTGACCAGCGGCTGCCCGGCATCGGTATAGGTTAGCAGCCCCGTATCATCCAAATACACAGAAATGGTATTATCCTGCGCCTCAATGCGCACCGTGTGGGAACCCCCTGCCGCAGGCCTTTCTATAATGGCAGACGCCAGCTCTACACCCTGCCAGGTCCCCTGCGCCTTCCGCAGGCTCACCTCATAGGCGCCGCCCTCCTGAGGGCCGAATTTCACCCAATAACAGTTGTTGACGTCGGTATATTTCAAATAGAACCCAATAAACGGCAGCCAGCTGTCCGAAAACCATTCCTCTACCTGAAACTGCGCTTCCATCGTAAAATCCGATACATTCCCATCCTGCAGGATGGCACTTGCATTGGTATTGGAGGCGCTGTCCACATCCAGCACCAGCGCCCCGTTTTCCTCTTCAGCCGGCCCAGAGACAGTCCAGGCCTCCAAGCTGCCTGCTTCAAAAGTATCGTCCAGTACCGTTACCGGAAAAGCATAAGCAGCAGACGTTGCAAAGGATAATGCCAGCAAAATAACCGGCAGCCGCACATATCGCTTGAAGAAGTTTCGCATTCCGCCCTCTCCGTCTTCCTATTTAATAATAATCAGCTCTTTGATGGTGCTCCAGCATTTATACAAAATTACCCAGGAACCGTCCGTCTGCCCATTCCCGCCGGCAGGCACCAAATCCCCTACAGCCCCGGTGGAAATCTTCTGTCCGGCCGGCGCATGCGTATCGTATACATAGGTAATCATTTCCCAGTCAATTTCGTGCGGGATATAGGATGCACCGTTGTCGTGGGTAACCGAAATAAACGGGTCGGAGTACCCATATGCCATACCGGACACGATGGAACGTTCAGGATACCGGTCGGTTTCCCAACCAATGACCACCTTTTTAAAGGGTTCTATTTCCCCCTCCAACGATACCATAAACTGACCCTGCATGAATTTCCCTGAAAAATCCTTGCTAAGCTTGATAACGTCCCCCTCTTTCAAATCGGTCAGTTTTTTGACAACCTCGGTATCGCCAATGTTGTAAATATCAATGTTATCCATCACATATTCAACCGCCGCGCCATTGCTGTAACCGTATAATTTATATACTTCTTCCCCATCTTCATCCATGGTGTGGGTCCACTTGCTAACCAGCACCAATTTTTCTGTATAATTCCCAAACTCGGCTGGCCGTATCGCCACCGCCGCACCAATCACCTGTGCCGCATCCAAATCATAAATGGAAATGGTCGCCGGCGAGAACCCATTGTACATGGAAGTGCCCGACGAAACACCGCATTCATCCTCATCCGTGACGCCGTTGACCGGTTCCGGCACCATAAACCCAATACTCTTGCTGCCAAGCGCATATTTCAAACCAAAAATCTTAGAATCCAGCACCAGCGATTCCTTGTCGGTATATCTACGCAGCAGTTCTGTATTTTCACTGGATTCTTCGGCTGGCACTGCTGTATTGATGGTTTTAATTTCACCGGCCGCATTCAGCCTGTATTTTACCAATTGCGGGATAAAATATCCATTTGCATCTTTGAACACCGCACTTTTGAAAACTTCTCCGGCATCAATCGAATTGCCGTTGAAAATGACCTTTTTCGCAAGCTGGCAGCTGATAATTTCCCCGCTGGTAGTCAATACATGAAAAGTAACCGTATCATTGTCAATCACCGACTGTGTGCGCCCATTGGTCACATAGCCATACGCCAGGCTGTTTTCACTGCTGATTTCCATGTCGGCAATTTTCCCCTGCACATCCAGATGCGCACTGACAATGTCGCCCACACGGATTTCCTGCACATTGGAAGCTGTAATATGTTCATAATTTTTAGACACCTGGTACGCAATGCCTTCAATCATCAACTCTGTATTGCCGGCATTTTCTGTCACCTCATTGACAATCCCGGTTACAATATCGTCAATGATATTGACCTTGACCAAAGTCCCATCCATGCTCTGCCGCACCGAAAGCACATTGCCCGCTTTGATAGAATTGAGCTTGACAGAACTGCCGGCTTCGTCTATCAGTACAATCCGTTTGCTGCTATCTTCCAAATCCAAAATAAGGTTTTTCCCATACTTTCCATAAACAGTGGAAGTGACCTGGTCTACATTGCTGACAATATAATTATCATATTCCGAAACCAGCACCACCTCATACTGGCTGTCGCCGTTGTTATCAATCAGTGTCAGCGATCCTTCTTCCGGCTGCAACGTTTGCACCGTATAGTCTAAACAGGCCTTACCATTGTAAACAATATCCGTTTCCGAACGCAGGTTTGCCTTTTTGACTTTCCCGTTTTTATCGGCATATACAAT
Source organism: uncultured Clostridia bacterium (assembly GCA_937959315.1). GTDB lineage: Bacteria > Bacillota > Clostridia > UMGS1810 > UMGS1810 > CALGRC01. The sequence continues at coordinate 2,340 of CALGRC010000142.1, forward strand.
GGTGAAATGGGTAAAATCGTCGTTCGCCACCAAATCATCTGATGAAATGGTCAGAATTTCGTTCTTTTCATTTGGTGTGACATGCAAAAGCGTATAGGTATCAAGTCCCTCGTCATATTTTGCATAGCAATCCAAATTATATCCCAAATAGTCAGACACATTGGTATCACCCACATAGCAAACCATACCGCCAATCGAAACGCGGTCGGACGGAAGGCTGCTGTCGGCATTGAGCCGTGTCTCGTTGTTGTCATCCATAATCCCGCTGATTTTATAAATATCCAGCCTGTCTGACAAGATGGTTGTGCCTTCCCGCACCACATAACGGTCCTCTGCACCATAAGCAACCCATTGCATTATATCAACATCTAAGGTATTATAAACCAATTGTACCGCGCTGCCCACTGTCAGCGCGTCGGTTACCGTTATATCGTCCATACCCTGCGTCAAGTCCAGTTCCTGGGCTGTTACCAAATACCCAGTCGGGTATCCGCCCCGCTGCTGTGCATATAAATCATAGCCGAGCGCTACTACCAATATTTTAACCGCCTGCCCATAGGTCACTGGGTCGTCCGGGCCAAAATTGCTGTCGTCATACCCGTTCATAAGCCCCGCCTTAGTCACCAGATAAATATCGTTGTACGACAAATGCTCCACGGTAACGTCCTGGTACAAATCCCTGCTGGCATTCACCATAGATTCGTCAAAGCCCATCAGGTTTGCTACCAGCGATGCAAATTGCGCCCGTGTCATAACCGCCGTTTCATCAAATGGTTGTTCGCCGTCCAGTTCTAAAATTCCCAAATCTTCCAGCGCAGCCCTGGCTTCTGCGTCCATGGCAGCAACGGCTGACACCGGCTGTGCAAATACCGGAACGCCTAGCAGCAGCGACACAATAAGGACAAAAAGCGTTATGTGCTTTATCTGTTTCACTCACCCACAACCCCTATCTATTTTAGTATCTATTTTTCAATCAGCTGCAATAACGTATAAATCATCTTTGCAGACTCCGCCCGTGTAGCGCTTTGCTTGGGCAAAAACTGCCCGTTGCCGACACCCGCAATAATACCCGCCTGCTGCATCCGTTTCACACTTTCAACAGCATAACCGTCAATAGACGATTCATCGGTAAAGGCAGCAACTTGGCCGCTGGGCAGCGCCAAATTCAAATATTTTGCAGCACGGTCAATCATTACCGCTATTTCCTGCCTGGTAATTTCCCTGCCCAATCCAAAAGTACCGTCCCCCATACCTGATACAATCCCGGCTTTCTGCGCGCTTGCAATATATGGGTAATACCATTGTCCGGCTACAACATCGGTAAAGTCCGTCTGCCGGTTTGTCTCTAAAATCCCCATGCAGTTCACCAGCATCTTCAAAAATTGTTCCCGTGTCACCTTGGCATCCGGCTCAAACAAACCGCCGCCGGTACCAGCAACAATCTGCCGTTCTGCCAGCGCCTCAATGCTTTCTTTTGCCCATCCAACATGGTCAATGTCGGTAAATATATCCGATGGTTCTATATTGTCCGGAGCCGTATCCGGCTCTTCCGGCAATTGGGTATCCGGAGTATCGTTTGTCACCGTCATGTCAATCGAAACCGATCCGCCTCTGCCGCCGCCACCGCTACTGCTTCCGCCCCGGTTTCCGCCGCTGGTACTGGGCCTGCTGTCATTCTCCTTTGCATCCAGCACTTCGTCCACCTGCTGGTCAAACGCCGCTTGAATGCTTGCAATATCCGTAAAACCTTTCTGGAACAGCGCTTTATTGACCTCCACCTGGTCGTCACCCAGCCGGCTGTAATCGCCATCCAAATCCAACTCAAATACATCATTGTACCGTTCCAGCACATCGGTAATTTGCGCGCGGCCGCTGCAATTGAGGGTACCTACCGCAACTGCACTCCGATAGGCCGCCTGCAATTCCCCTATGGAAGCAAATTGCTTCCCGGGCAACTCCGCGCGCATACTGGAAAGCACCGTATGTGTCTGGCTGCGGATATCAGCGCTGTTCGCATAATCCTCGTTATCCTCCAGCCCCAACTGTACGCCGTAATTGCGAATTACCGCATCCATTTGTTCAGCCGCAGTATGGTTCATCATGACAAAACCAACTGCCTTTTGAAATGCCTCCTGAATTTCAGCTACCGATGTAAAAGCTTTGCTTGGCATTTCATCCCGCAGCAGCAAAAATTCCGTATGAATTTCATCCTGCGGAAGCGCTGCATAATCGCCCGACAAGTCTAATCCCAAAATGGGCTTTTCAACGGCATACTCTTCCAAAATCCCTGCAATATCTTCACTGTTTGCCATATTGATACTATCCTTGGCGGCGGCAATTTCATCAGGGTTTGCATAATAAAAGGTTGCAGAGCGCTGTTCTTCAGTCAGATCCATTCCCAGCCCGCCTACTTTTACCTGATACCACCCGCCTGGCGCACTTGTTCCCAGCCTTGCCTGAAAACTGCATGCTCCGTTAACATCCAGCATCCCTTGTTTAGAAATGCAAACAACATCGGAAATGGTATCGTCTGTAACATCCGCCAACGTATAAGCCGGATCGTGCGGATTTAACACAAACAGCGTGATTGGCTGTTCTGCCTGTGGCACTGGCGAAACCGTCACTCTCACGCTTACCACCCTGCTCTCGCTATCAATCGAGGCTGTAATTACGGCCGAAGGCGTCTCCGCCCCTACGCCGGGCACTGTGCCTGCCAACAGCATAAACGATATGGCAAACGCCAATACAGCTTTGCCATAGGCCCTAAAAGAAGCTGCTTTCATCATCTGATCCTCTCCCTTGCATTCAATATTTTCAGCCTTAATACGGCAGATTTTCTGTTACCGGTTTTGCTCTTCAAAATACGGAAGTTCCATCAGCTCTTTTCGGATCGCCGCAATCTGTGAGCGCATAATTTGCGGAGAATACAAACTGGTTTTGCTGGCAATGCCGCGTTCAGCCATCAGTTTTTCCATATTGTCATTCGCCAGTTCCAACGCCTGCAGCGCTTCTTCCACATTAAACCTGCCCGGTGACGTTGGCGCCGGCGGCCAGCGTGCATCGCTGACATATGCGGTTGTAATATTGCGCAGAATTTCCTTGAACGCCGCATCTTCCCGCAAGCTGACAATTTGCAGTTGCTTGGCAATGGAGGTAAGCCCTGCATAAACGCTCTGGCAAACCGGGTCAAGCACTCTGGAATACACGGTATTCGCCCAGGCCTTTTCCGTCCCGCCGTGCCAGGCACAACCGTTTTCAATCCCGTCAAACCCCCTGCCGGGCAGCGCTTCATATTGCGCAACCGCCTGTGACGGTGTCATAAAGGTATAACCTGCCGCTTTGGAAATTTCCAGCAACTCTGCAAACCGGGATACGCTTTCGGGCGCATGTTCAAAAAACCGCGCCATGCCGTACTGCTTGACATAAAAATACGCGGTCGTCCCAACATACTCCGCATCCTCTGCATAGGGCATCAAAAAACCGTCGCCATCCGGGATTCTTTTTTTCCAACGGGTTAAAACATCTTCTACTTCCTGCCGCTGGATAGGCAGTTCCCGGTTGCCTTCGGTGGCTCCCATCAGATACCACAGCATCATATTACACAGCATGTCCGAACGCAGGATGATATGTAACCCATTATCCAGCAGATGAGGCCGGAACAATGTTTGCAGCACTTCCGGTTTGTCTGCAATTTCAGGTTCCATCCGGAACAGCGCATTTTTGTTGCTGTGGCCGGCCACGTCAAACTTAAGCCCTGCTGCCTCGCGCAGCCCCGGGACGGTGGATAAAAGATAGGAATCCGCATCAGCTATCAGTGTTTGAAACCCCGCCTCACGGAAGATTTCCGGAATATAACCTGCCCAACTGCACTCAGGATTCCATCCAGTAACCGGCCGGACCGATGTGTACCGTTCCCACGTATCCCGCCCGCTGATCAACGCATCCAACCCAATCTGGGGATCAATATTCGACAGCATAATATGCGTTTGCGGCGAAGCAACCGGCTCAATCAGCCCCTTGCCAATGGCTTCATTGAGCTTTTTCAATACTTCCGGACATTTCTCGGCCATAATTTCTATGGTTTCCCCCGAGGCTTCAAAAGCAATTTTGATTTCCTGCTGCAATACAATATCGAAGATTTTTTCATAGGATTCTTTTACCACCCACCCCCGTTTTGCAGGCGGAAGCTGTGAATACTGCAAATTGCCATGCGGCATGAATAAAATCCCCGGACTCTTTGACATGGTTCATCCTCCATTTAATGCTTTTTGCAAGACGGTCGCCCTGTTTGTTTCATTATAACATCGCAAAAAAGAACAAACAATGCACTATATTCAGCTTTGTTGCCATCTTTTAAGCCAAAAACGCCTGGATTTCTTTTGCATGGATCTGTCTTGGCTGGCAATGCTTTTGACAGCAGAGCATGGCTGCGATGCCGGCCCCTTCCCCCATAGCAAGGCAGATTGGCATGACGCGGTAGTTGGAATGTGCCACATGCGTACCGGAAATATTCCGGCCCGCCAGCAGCAGCCCGTCAATTTTTTCAGGTACCAGGCACCGGTATGGAATGGTGTACCCATCTATATCGGGGAATTCCTTTTGCGCCCCGTTGGCGTCCAGCCCGCTTCCAACGGTATTGTGAATGTCAAAATTGAATTTGGCGCCTTTGACAACCCAGTCCTCAAAATAGGCCGAACGCAAAATATCTTCCTTTGTCAGCGTATACAATCCCTTAAAATGCCGGGTTTCCCGCACGCCCATCAAAGAGGCCGCGCTCAGCAGGAAGCAGTTTTCATACCCTGGCACAAACGCCCGCAAAAACTGTACAATCTTTTCTATTTGCTTCCGGCATACCATTTCCGCCTTTGTTAAATCCTCTGCCTTGGTCCCGTCAATTCCGGTACAGTTGGTCATATTGCAGGTGACAACTCCCGGCAGAGTAGAGCGGTAAAGCAGCACATGCCCGGCGGGGGATTCCAAATGCTTGCGGGCCAGCGCCTGCAGCTCACCTTTTTCAGTCTGATAGGTGCTTTCAAACGAAGAAAGATATACAGCGCGGCTGTCGTCTACACCGCCGACTTTAAACATAATGGTCGCCGGCTGCATCACACCGTCCCCTTCCCGTCCCAGCGTATAGGCGGCGCCGCATTTTTCTGCAATATCCCCATCCCCTGTTGCATCTACCACAACCGATGCCAAAAAGGCTTCCCTGCCCGATTTGCTTTCGGTAATTACCCCTTTTAGCGTTTGCCCTTCCATAATCACCCCGCTTGCAAATGTATAAAGCTGGATGTGGACCCCTGCCTCTTCCAACAGTTCCAAATACAGGGTTTTCAATTGTTCTGGATCAATTACCGTATGGGGGGAGTAATCTGGAAATGGGTTTTTTTGTGCAGATTTTTTCAATATTTCATCAAACAACCGGTTATCCACCCAGCCAGTCCAATGGCTCATGAGCCCTGCCGTTGCAATACCGCCCAAGCAAGACTGCTGTTCGATAATCATGGTCTTTGCACCGTTGCGCGCCGCTGAAAGGGCCGCGCCAATGCCCGCAGGGCCTGATCCTACTACCAATACGTCCACATGTGCTTTTATGGGCACCTGTTTTGCCTGTTCTTGATAAAAATTCATAACTATCCCTCCAAAACACTTTACTTTTTTGATATTATAGTATATCATGGTATCAAACACCTTCCTTTTTAAGGCGAAAATCTATAAAAATATGCACAGGCGGCGAACAGGCATGCTCAATCAAATCATATCTTATATCGAATTTCTAAAATCAGAATATGGCTTATCCATTTCCATTCACAGCCATATGGGATATTTGTCGGAATATATGTACAAGCTGGCGCCATACAACATACACAGCAATCCCTATTGCCTGTTTTTAAAATTAAACCGGGATATCTGGGATATTTGCATTGAGCGGCAGAACAGCCTGTTTTCCATCTGCCGCGACAACATGTTTTTTTGCACCTGTTACGCTGGGGTAGGTGAATTTGTTATGCCTATCCTGTGCAATCATACGGTCGTCGGCTGTATCAGCGTCAGCGGGTACAAACAAGCCGGCGATACCATTCCCGAACCACTGGCCGCCCTTGCAAAAGACCATTGCGTAAATATGGAAGAATTGTCGCAGGCCTACCATCGCTATTTGGCCATGCCGCCCCAGCCCAGTTTTATACAAACCGTCATCACTCCGCTGTGCTCCATGTTTGAGCTGCTCTGCCTAAAAGACCAAGTACTTATGCAAAAGTTGAAAAGCACAACCAGCGATTATATCTACGGCCATATTTTAGAATATCTCAATCTTAACTACGCATCCCGCGTTAAACTGGAAGATATTGAAAAGCTATGCCACTGCAGCAGCTCTTATATCAGCCATGTTTTTAAAAAGAGGAGTGGATACAGCATCAACGGCTACATGAACCAACTCCGGCTCAAGGAAGCGGAACGGCTTTTAAAACAAACCAACCTGTCGATTAGTGAAATTGCACTGATGATAGGATATTCCAACTCCAATTACTTCACCAACCTATTTACCAAGCAATTCCATATGTCCCCTAAAAAATATCGCAGCCAATATGACAAATAAACTATAATATAAAAAAACAGGCATTGCGCCATATATGGCGCAATGCCTGTTTAAAAATAATTAGGTTATAAAGTAATGGTCTCGCCGCTTTCTATGCCATATTCAGTACCTGCGCTGCAAAAATACAGCTTCCTGCACGTTGGATTGTAAACCCGGGCTTCATCCACACCAAAAACCAACGACCGGTATGCCGTGACATAGTCATACACTTCCATGTTGGTTGCATACCAAACCTGCGGGTTTGAACCCACTTTTTCAGAAAATTTCTCAATTACATCCCAGTTGTCATCCTGTTCAAATTCATAACTGTGGCCCCACAGATAAAACAGCATGGGATATGCCGTGTCCGGCGCTTCTAGAAATTGCTGTGCCAATTCCATCAGCCGGGGATTGTTGTGATGGCAGGTTGCCGGCATCCGGAGCCAGTCGGTGGGAATGGCAAAGCCCTCGGTAGATTCCACTGTTCTGGCATATGCCACACCCGCATAGGCTAACATTTCAACCAGCGCGTCGCTGTATGTGCCAAACGGGTATGCCATGCCGCGCACCAGCGTGTGAAACATGGATTCCAGCGTTTCCCGGTCGCGAAGGATATCCCGCAGGGCAGCCGCACCCGATAACTGCTCCATATGCGCATGGCAAAAACCATGCAGCGCAACCTCGTGCCCCGATTGGGCATACAAACCCAGGCATTGCTGCCGGGTCATACGCCGGTGAACCTGCCCCTCCGGATACACCGTCCCCTCCGCAGCAAATAACCCGCTGTTGAGATTGAAAGTGCATTTTAACCCATAGCGGTTTAAGATGGATATCAGCCGCGCATCCTGCTCTACCCCGTCATCATAGCTCAATGTCAGCGCCTTGGCCTTCCCGCCGGGAAAACGCATATAAATTGCCATTGGTCATCCCCCTTTTATCGTTATCAGATGTTTGATAGTATACCACGCAGCCACAGCAAATGCAATCCCATTTCCGCGATCAGCCAAAAGATATCTGTCAGGCGTAAACCATCAATGGGTGCCCCCTACATCCAGCACCTGGTCGTTTTCCGCCTTCACAAAGGTAGACTGCTTAATTTTTTGCTGTAAAATTTCATAAAACCGGTCTTGGTCCAGCGTCTCCAACTCTACCCAGTCATCCGTCCAGGCAGACAGGTGCAGCCCGTTGGATATGGTCAGCCCGTAAATGCCCTCCACGCCTGGCGCAATGAGCTCCGCGCCCGTTTCAATGGCATCCATGAAATTGTTTAAAATGCCCACATGCTGGGTATATTCCCCGCTGACGGGAACCTTGCACTCCCAGCACTCCGGACCGCCAAAGCCGCTCTTCCATTCGGCGTTAAACTGGCGTTCGCCCACCACGTTGCGGTTGAATACAATGGCGTCGTTTTCCACCACAATCCGGCCATTGTCCCCCGAGATTTCCAGCCGGTTGGTGCCCGGCGTTTCGTGGGTTGCAGTGACAAATAGGCCGGTCGCGCCGTTGGCATATTCGGCATAGGCAGTCACATCATCTTCCACCTCAATGTTGCGGTGGGAGCCAAATTTCATAAACGCCCGCACCCGCGTAGGCATACCTGTTATCCACTGCCACAAATCTAGCTGATGGGGGTCCTGGTTGAGCAGTACGCCGCCGCCCTCCCCCTTCCAGGTTGCACGCCAGGTACTAGAATCGTAATAGCTCTGCGGACGGTACCAATTGGTAATAATCCAGATAAACCGCTTCATTTCCCCCAATGCGCCGCCCCGCACCAATTCCCGCACCTTTTGATACAGCGGGTTGGTGCGCTGGTTGTACATAATCCCAAATACCCTGCCGCTCTTCTGCGCGGCCGCATTCATTTCATGCACCTGCTTGGTATATACGCCGGCCGGTTTTTCCACCATCACATGCCATCCCTTTTCAAACGACCGGATGGCCAGCGGCGGATGGTCATAGTGCGGGGTGGCAATGACAACGGCGTCGATATCCGCATTTGCAAAAAATGCATCGTCATTGTCGTAAAATACTACGTCTCCGCCCAGTTCCCCCTTGATGGCCTCGTATTTTTGCGGATTGATGTCACAGACAGCCGTCAATTTTGCGCGGGGGACTTTCCCTGCGCAAATGTTTTTGGCGTGGCTGCTGCCCATATTCCCAATTCCGATAATCCCGATCTTTACCACGACAACCCCTCCTTTATATACGCTCTAAAATACCGGTCAGCGCATCCGCCGCCATGCCAAACAGCAGCGCGCCCTTGCTCTTGTCTGGCTTGGATGCATCGCATTCCCGTTCCAAGGCGGCAAAGCCTTCAAAATCGGCCAAATGCGGCTCCAGCGACAAAAAGCCGTCAAACCCGCCGCTTTTGAGTGAAGCCAAAATATCCGGCACCCGCCCGTCGCCCTGCCCTGCGGGCGTTACGCGGCCATCTGCGAATTTCGCATCCTTGATGTGCAGATAGGCAATATAGGGCTTTAGCAGCTCATATGCATGCGGATAGGGTTCTACCCCGCACTGGACAAAATTGGCCGGGTCAAAGGTTGCGCGCACATTGGGGCAGTCAAGCAATTGAAGCAGGCGCAGGCAGCGCTCAGCGTTGTCGCCGTAAATGCCCTTCTCGTTTTCATGCAAAAGCGTCACCCCGCTGCCCTTGGCCGCGTCAACAAACTGCCGCCACCGTTCCAGCACTGCGTCTTCATATACGTCCGGATTTTCCCCTTTTGGAATAAAAAAGCTGAACATCCGGATATAGCGTGTCTCCATGATATGCGCAATGTCCAGCACCCGCTTGAATTGCTCCAAATGCGGCGCAAAATCATCTGAAATCCCAATTTTCCCAATGGGCGATCCAACCGCCGACAGCCGGAAGCCCCGCGCGTCCAGCTGCCGTTTGATGTCCTTGGCTTCCTGCGGTGTACAGTCGCTCAAATTTTTGCCGTTAACCCCCCGCATTTCTATGTAACGGATTCCATATTTGTCCAAAACATCCATCTGGACTGTCAAATCCATATCAATCTCGTCTGCAAATGCACTAATGGTAAACATGGGTTCCCTCCTTATGCCTCCAACATCGCCTCAATATTTTTCTTACTTACTGCCAGGCAGTCAAACGGGTCACTGCGGCATTCATCCTGCTCAATGACAATGTATTCCACCCCGGTATCGCGCAGGGCGCCAATCACAGGCCGGAAATCAAGATTTCCCTCGCCCACCGGCGCAAACTCCTGCTTACCGCCATAGATGGCCATATCCTTGAAATGGATCACCTTCATCCGCCCGGCAACCCTGCGCACATACGCCGCCGGATCGCCGCCGCCCGCCTGCACCCAATAGGTATCCTGGATAAAACCGAAATTACGGCTGGTGTCCTCTATCAGCATGTCGATGACCCGGCGCCCGTCAAATTTTTCAAACTCAAAATTATGATTGTGATAACCGAATTTCATACCGTTGGCAGTGAGCTTTTCCACAACCGGCTGCATGGCCGCCATAAATGCCTTTGCACCTGCTGCGCTGCCCCGGAATTCCACCGGCATACCGCCAAGCCCCACTGCATCGCAATGCAGCAGCCGGTGCTCAGCAATCACATTGTCCAAATCATTTACCAGCCTGTCGTACGGTATATGGGTGATACACACATCCAGCCCCAGCGAATGGACAATATCCGCCAGACGATGGGGGTCAATTTCCCCGTGGCCGGACAGCTGCACCACGTCAAACCCCATTTGCTTGACACGTGTCAGCGTTTTTTCAATATCCTCCGGCGTCTGCATAAAATTGCGCAGCGTGTAGAGCTGCGCGCCTACCTTGATTGCCATATCTGCCATCCCCCTTTACTTTTCTTACAGTATACGATATACTATAAGCAATCTCCTTGCATAAATTTTCTAAAATATTGCAAAAATTATCCGATTGGAGCAGAGCCCTATGCTAGATTTTCAAAAATTTTCCTGTACACGCAGCTGGTCGCCCTACGGCACCAATGCCGATTTCCACCTGCACGACCATTTTGAGCTGTATTTTTTTATTTCCGGCGACGTAGACTATTTTGTAGAACGGGTCAAATACCGCCTGTCCTTTGGCGATGTGCTCATCTTTAACAATACCGAGCTGCACAAGCCCACCTTCCGCAGCCAATCGCCATATGAACGCATAGTGCTAAACTTTGATGCGGCGTTTGCTGCCCAGTTTTCCCCGCCCGATTTGGATTTGACCGCCTGCTTTACCCAGCGCCGGCGCGGGGAGGGCAACCTCATCCGGATGGACACCACGCATACCCGGGAGCTTTTTGACCTGCTCCGGCGGCTCAGTACGCTGCAAACTGGACAGGCCGCTGGAACCGGCGCCGTCCGGCTGGCTGTTTTTTTAGAAATCCTTGTACTGGTAGGGCGCGCATTTCAAAACTGCGAAATCCAAGCGGCCGTTGACAGCCACCCGCTCTCGGGCGTAATGGAATACATCGACCAGAACCTTTCTGCCGACCTGGGGCTGGACACGCTGGCGGCTCAGTTTTATTTAAGCAAAACCTATCTGTGCCGGCTATTTAAAAAATATACCGGCGCCACCATCCACAGCTATATCCTCGGCAAGCGGATATCCAAAGCCAAACGGCTGCTGCTGGCAGGCGAAAACGTCACCGCCGCCTGCCACGGCGCAGGCTTTAACGATTATGCCAATTTTATCCGTACCTTCAAACGGTTTACCGGCCTGCCGCCCGGCGTATTTAAAAAAGAAGGGGAAATGGTTGCAAACAGCGGCAACACATGGTAAACTAATACCAACAAAGGACAAGGGAGCGGTTGCATTGAAAATACTCATGGCGCTTGCCGGGCTGGACATCGGCGGCGCAGAAACGCATGTTGTAGAACTATCCAAAGAAATCAAACGGAGGGGTTATGATGTCGTCATGGTCTCGGGCGGCGGCGTCTATCAAAAAGAAGTGGAGGAAGCTGGTATCCGCCACTATACTGTACCCATCAAGCGGCGCAGCATCAGCGACATGGCACGTGCCCGCCGGAAGCTGAAAAAAATCCTGAAGGCCGAAAAACCCGACCTGGTTCATGCACACGCGCGTATCCCGGCATTTTTGCTGCACTCCATCCACCAATTTCACCGGCACGACTTTGTGTTTGTCACCACCGCGCATTGGACCTTCGACACCTCCCCTGCGCTCAAGGCCCTCACCCGCTGGGGGGACAAAACGCTGGCGGTCAGCGAAGATTTGAAACGGTATTTGCTGGATAACTACCGTGTGAAAGAAAAAAATATCTATATCAGCATCAACGGCATTGACGGGACCAAATTCAGTAAGGATATTGACGGCAGCGCGTTTGCCAAAGAATTTTCCCTCACGCCCGGCGCCAAACGTATCTCTTATGTCAGCCGGTTAAACCCGGCCGTCTGTGCGCCTGCCTATGCGCTGATTGCCGAACTCCCCGCCATTGACAAGGCGGTGCCTGGGGTAGAACTCATCATTGTAGGGGACGGCGACTGTTATGCCGATATGAAACAAAAAGCGGAAGATATGAATAAGCAATTGGGACGCACCGCCGTATACGTTACCGGCCCGCGCACCGACATCAACCAGATCCATGCCTGCGCTGACGTGTGCGTTGGGGTCAGCCGGGCGATACTAGAGCCCATGAGCATGGAAAAACGCTGCGTGGTTGCCGGGCAGGAGGGGTACATTGGCATTTTAAACGAACAGAACCTGGATACCGCCATTGCCTGCAACCTGACTTGCCGCGGCTGCGATCCATTGGATGCGGCACGGCTGCGGGAAGATGTGATAAAACTATTCCAGATGGACGATACAGAGGCCAAGGCTGTGACCGATTTTGAAAAATATGTGGTGGAAACCCACTACAGCGTCAAAACTATGGCGGACGACAACCTTCATATGTATGCCGACGCCATGCACGACTGCGGGGAAACAGTTGCGATTTTAGGATATTACGGGTTTGGCAACACTGGCGACGATGCGCTGCTGCGCGCTATTTTGGAAGACCTGCGCGAACAGGCGCCCATGGCCGGGCCGGTGGTACTGTCCTTCCGTCCTCAAAAAACGCGGGCAGACTACGGTGTGCAAAGCATCAACCGTTTCAACCTGTTCGCTATCCGCCGCCTGTTTTCCCGCATCCATCTTTTCATTTCGGGCGGCGGCAGCCTGATCCAGGACGTTACCAGCACCAAATCGCTGCTGTATTATTTGTGGATGATCCGGCTGGCCAAAAAGAAGGGGCTGCCGGTCATGCTGTACGCCAACGGCATTGGCCCAGTGGTAAAAGAAAAAGACCGGCGCCGGGTGGCGCCGGTACTCAATACGGTAGACTGCATCACCCTGCGGGATGAAGCATCACTGCAAACCCTGCGGGATCTTGGGGTCACAAAGCCGGACATCACCTTATCCGCCGATCCGGCACTGGGCATCCGCAGCTATGATACCGACGGCGCCAAGCGCCTGCTGCAAAGCTATGGCCTTTCTGACGGGGAGCCATTCTTCTGCCTGTCCATCCGGCGGTGGCGCGGCGCTCCAGAAGGGCTGGACAGCCATTTTGCCGCGCTTGCCGATTACATTGCACAGACCTATCATCTAACGCCGGTTTTTGTCCCCATGCAATATGAAAAAGACATTCCCCTTTGCCGGTTGGTACAGTCCAAAATGAAAAAACGGGCCGTTTTATTAGACCAAAATATGGACACCAGCCTTATCCTGGGCGTAATGTCCTTATCAGAAGCGGCGGTTGCCGTGCGGCTGCACATGCTCATTTTTGGCACACTGCTGGGGCTGCCGGTTATGGGCATTGACTATGACCCCAAAGTACGCGGTTTCCAAACCTATATTGGACAGCCATACTGCCTGCAGCCCAGCCAAATATCCGATGGAAGCTGGAAAACATCGGTAGACAGCTTTTTCCAAAACCGCTCCGCTATCCGTGCGGAAATTGAACAAATCCTCCCCAGCTTGCAGGAAAAAGCCAAACAGAGCGCTGTGCTGGCAGCAAAACTGATAAACCAATAAGCCCTGGCAAAAAGGGCATAAAAAAATGGGCAGCCGTATTTTCGGCTGTCCATTTTTTATTTCTGCTATTTATTTGATAAACATCTGGCAAAACCGCGTCAAAATCTGCGCGGCCTGTGCGCGGGTTGCCGTATCCTGCGGCAGCAGCACAGCGCCGTCCGTCCCATTGATAATCCCGGTCCCAACTGCCCATGCCATGGCGTCGGTTGCATAGCTGCTCACTGATCCGGCATCGGAATACTGTGCAAAATCAGCAGCCCCGGTGACCGAATAGCCTTTATACTGCGCATAGCGGTACAAAATAGCAGCCATCTGCTCACGGGTGATGGCGTCATCCGGCCCAAACCGGCCATCGCCATAGCCTTTTACAATGTTTCTGGTAGTCGCCCACGAAATAGCCTTGCTGTAATACTGGTCTGCCGCTACGTCCGCAAATCCTGAAACTGGAACCACCGGCTAGCCGTCCAGCCTGTAGAGGATGGTGACAATCATCCCGCGGGAAGTGGTGGCGTTGGGCTCAAAAGTGGTATTGCTGGTACCATTCATCAACCCTTTTTCAAAAACATATTTCACAGCATCGTAATACCACTGCCCAGATGCGACATCCGCAAAAGACATTGTTTGGTTGGTGTTATTTCCGCCAGAAATGGTAATCCGGTTGGGATTGCCGCTGCTGCTATTGCTGCTGCTGTTGCCGCGGTTGTTATTATAATCGTTGTCTTCGTCGTCATCATCTCTGCCCGTGTATTCCCACTGCGCATAGACTGTAGTATCTTTTTCAAAGACGGTATTGAGGGTGATTTTCTTGCCGCCCTCTTCTTGGGTATACCAGCCGTTAAATTCATAGTTGCCGCTGCGCTCGGCCTCCGGCAGCTTATCAATCGTCAGCTTGCCTTCGTTATTGGTGACGGCACTTTTCACATCCACCGTACCGCCGTTCGCATCAAACTTGACCGTATAGGTCTGCGGCGCAACAACATTGCCATCTTCGTCTACGTCCAGCGTAATGCCAGTCAATGTCTCGTTGATGGCGTCTACAATTTCCTCATTGGTTAAGTCTGCAAAATCTGCATTGTTTTGTTTGATCTGCTCCATATCCACATAAAGCAGCGGCAGGTCTGTTCCGCCAGTCACATTGTCCAGCGTGACTTTCGGCAAAGTGGTCACGCCGCTGCCCATGCCATATTCAATATTGGCATATGCGTCTTCGTCAGGATTGAGCACGGAATTTTCTACTGTTGCCTCAGCGCCGTTGACCATGACAGAAGTATAGCTCCCGCCGTCAATCGCCACATCGCTCAGCTTACCGCCGGTAACGCAGTAGAACTGCACACCATGCTTTGCTTTTCCGTTGGTGTCAATGGTAACATGTTCAATCACTGTATTGTTGCCGGCTGCGTTCACCAAAACCAGCGTACCGCCCGGCACATCCTCTGTACCGGTATATTTTATGGTTTTCCCGTCGCCGTCAACGGTGATGCCCGGCGTTTGAATGTTGATGGACTGTGTGGTTTCAATATCCTTCAAAAGCTTCACAGTGTCGCCGTCCTGCGCACCGGCAATGGCCTGCGCAAGTGTTTCATACACCGTCACCGCACCGTTTTCATCGGTAATCGCCGCCTCGCCCAGCTTGGTCATATCGTCAGTGAAATAGGTAAAGCCCTTGAGGCCGCTCTCGTCTTGCGCAGAACCGCTGCCGGTCACCTGCACAAAATCCTAGATCGGA
>CALGRC010000143.1 GCA_937959315.1 uncultured Clostridia bacterium
CATTTGTTGGATGGGATGTTGCTGGTATTTTGGGGGCGTTGGCTTGTACGGTAGGCGTCTCGCTGCCTGCTTTTTTCCTTGTAATTCTGGCGGCAAAATTTTTTAAAAAATACGAAGACAAAAGTATTACCCAAAATACCCTGCGCGGTATTCGCGCTGTAGCGGTTGGACTGATGTTTTCTGCAGTTTGGTCGTTTATTGTCATGAGTATGTTTGGCGGGGAAATCCATGGTTGGGCTTCGTTTAACTGGAAAACAGTCCCGATTGCAATTTTAGGGTTTGTGCTGTCCGTAGTCAAAACCAAAAAATTTCATATCGGCCCGATAGGCATTGTTGTCCTTTCTGCAGTTTTGGGAATTGTTTTACTATAAAAATATGAGGTTTCAAGGGGGATGCTGTATGATTCAGGTAACAGAAGTAGAGCATGGCCGTTATGGGCGGTGTGTTTGCGTGACCAACGGGGAATTTGAGCTATATATTACGCTTGATTTTGGCCCGCGGATCATTCGTGCCGCTTTTGTGGGCGGCGACAATTTTTTCTTCGAGGATACGGATGGCCGCCTGCTGCGTCATTTTGACGAGGGCAGTCCATATGCCGGAAGGATTTTTGATTTGGCGGGAGGACACCGGCTGTGGGCCGGGCCGGAAGTACTGCCGCGCACCTATTATCCCGACGACCAGCCGGTAGAGTATGATAAAACCGTCAATGGCGTCCGGTTGTCCATTGCGCCGCAGGAGCATAGCCATTTGCAACTGGGTATGGAAATTTCTATGTCTGAGACGGGCGCAGATGTGACGGTGCGGCATACCATAGCCAACGGTGGTATGTGGGATATCAAGTTTGCGCCGTGGAGCATATCGATGATGGCGAAAAATGGGATTGAAATTGTCCCGGTCAACGATTTGGATACCGGCCTTTTGTCCAACCGGTTTATTCAGCTATGGCCCTATTCTAAAATGACTGACCCGCGTATTCACTGGGGTGACCGGTATTTACAGCTAAAACAGACACCTGAAGCAGAAACTGCTTTTAAAGTGGGTTTGGCGCAAGATTATCCATGGGCTGCTTATTTTGTCCATGGGGGGTTATTTATCAAGCAGTATGACGTGGATGTTGCGGCTGAGCATGTGGATCATGGCTGTACCTATGAAACTTATAGCTGTGCAGATTTTTTGGAAATGGAATCATTGGGGGCATATCGGGTTGTACAGCCAAGCGAGATAGCAGAACATACGGAACGCTGGAGCTTTTTCCAGGCGGTGGAGTACCCGGGTACAGATGAAGGTGAAATTGATAAGCTGATGAAAAAATATTTGTAAGGGAGCGGCAAAAGATGCAATTGAGCCGGAGATTGCAGACGGTCGCCCGTCTGGTGCCGTATTGCCGTTGTTTGGCGGATATTGGGACCGATCATGCCTATGTACCCATTTGGTGCGTAATACATGGCATTTGCCAAACTGCGCTGGCTTGCGATGTCCGGCCGGGGCCGCTGCAAATTGCAAAAAAACGTATCGGCGTTTATCAACTGGGAGACCATATATCTACCCGGCTGTCAGACGGCCTGGAAGCTTTGCTGCCGGGGGAAGCCGATACCATTGTAATTGCAGGTATGGGCGGTTTGCTGATTGCAGATATTCTGCAGCGCGGCCGGGCTGTTATCCAGCCGGATACGCACTTGATTTTACAGCCGATGACAGCCATAGAAGAGCTGCGGCATTTTTTATACCAGAATGGGTTTCGGGTGTTAGACGAGCATGTGGTGCAGGAGGAAAATAAATTTTACAATTTATTAGAGGTTTGCCTGGGTGCGGACACCGCCTCTGAATCTGAAATTATTGTGGGTAGGAATTTAGGAAAAGAAGCGGATTTTTTAAACTATATGGCGTTTTGTATTACCAAAACCGAAAAGATTATTTGCGGGATGAAACGGTCGGAACGCCGGCAGGATGATTTGGAGAAACACCGGCGCCGGCTGGCTCTGTACCGTGAGGCTGTTGGAAAGGAGTGCGCAGCAAATGATAATTTGCAGGGAAATCGGGGAATATATTGAGCAGTTAGCGCCGGTAGCGCTGGCCGCGGATTGGGACAACGTTGGGTTGTTGGTCGGCGACGCGGAGCAGGAAGTTAAAAAAGTATTGCTTGCCTTGGATATGGACGAATATGTAGCGCAGGAGGCGGCGGATATTGGGGCAAATTTGGTGGTGACGCACCATCCGGTGATGTTCGAGCCAATCCAGCGCCTGACGGAGGACGATCCGCAGCAGCGTGCGCTGCGGCTGCTGATTGAACACCGCATATCCCATTATGCGGCGCATACCAATCTGGATGTTGCCGCAGGCGGGCTCAATGATTATATGGCTTATTTGCTGGGGCTCAAAAATACAGAGATTTTAGATGTAACGCAGGAAACAGATGGTATCAAGCATGGATTTGGCCGATATTGCGAGCTGGAATCGCCGGTGCAGCTAAAAGATATGCTGGAACGTTGCAAGGCCGTATTTCATCTATCGGGTGTAAAATATGTCGGATATCCCGAACGCTTGGTGCGCCGGGTGGCAATCAATACAGGCGGAGGCGCAGGGGTTCTTGGCCGCTGTTATGAGCAGGATATGGATTTGCTTATCACCGGAGATATCAAATATACCGTTGCGCGGGAGGCATATGAACGCGGTATGGCGGTGATTGATGCGGGGCATTATGATACTGAAATTATTGTGATGGATTTTATGGAACAGTATCTATCTAAGCAATTTCCAGATCTGGTGCTGGTTCAGTCCAAAGAAAATATCCGTGTGCTGGAAACAGATGTATAATGAAAAAGTATGAGGCATACCGTATAATCACGGTATGCCTTTTTTGTTATCATTTACCAATAGGAAGTCGCGCCATACTTTAGTATAATTCAAATGGTTTTTTCAAAGGATACAGTATATGATTTGAACAATATTGGAGTTGGTGACATGAAAAGATTTGGCACACCGGATAAGATTGGATATTTATTTGGTGATTTGGGGAATGATTTATTTTTTATTTTGGCTAGTAATTATTTATCCATTTTTTATATGCGTGTGTTGGGAATCAGCGGTGCAGTTGTCGGGACGTTATTTTTGGCGGCCCGCTTTGTGGATGCCGTCACCGATATCACCATGGGGCGTATTGTAGATACGCGGCGCAAAAACCGGGGCGGCCGGTTCCGGCCTTGGATAAAGCGGATGAGTATCCCGGTTGTATTGGCGGGCATTTTCATGTTTCTGCCGCAAGCGGCAGCTTTACCATATAGCTGGAAGCTGGTTTATATTTATGTTTCATACTTGTTATGGGGCAGCATATGCTATACAGCTATCAATATCCCTTATGGTTCTATGGCCTCTGCCCTTACAGCAGACCCGGTGGAACGCACTTCGTTGTCTACCTTCCGGTCGGTTGGCGCAGCTCTGGCAGGCGTCGTCGTGGGTTCCGGTGTGCCGTTTGTCATCTATACCTACGATACACAGGGCAACCAGTTGGTGCTTGGGCATCGGTTTTTACCGCTTGTGCTCACCTTTGGCGTTTTTGCGCTTGTTTGCTATTATTTATGTTACCGTTTGTGCCGGGAACGGGTGGAAATTGGCCGTCAAGAGAAAAAACGTTTGGGATTTAAGCGCACTTTGCTGGGTTTGATACGCAACCAGGCATTACTGGCAATCATAGCGGCCGCCATTGTGTTGCTGCTGTCCATGCTGCTTGCAGGTACTATGAACACCTTTTTGTTTATGGATTATTTTAAAAGCAAAGAAGCTATGGCGGTTGCCGGTATGCTGCAAACAGTCTCGACCTTGCTGCTTGCTCCGTTTGCAGCAACCATTGCAAGGCGTTTTGGCAAGAAAGAAGCCTCAGGAGTAGCCGTGTTATTTGCGGCGGCGGTTTATTTTTTGCTATTTCTGATACGGCTGCGCAATCCATGGGTTTTTTGTATATTCATTTTTGTCGGCAATTTGGGTTCTGGGTTATTTAATTTAATGATAAGATCGGAAGAGCACAC
>CALGRC010000144.1 GCA_937959315.1 uncultured Clostridia bacterium
GCTTTTTCAGAGGCCACGTCGCTGTTGAGCGCTTCTGCCAACCATCGGGTTATTGTGATGTTTACCGATGGCGAAACGACAACTGGACCAAACCCGTCTCCCATTGCGGCGGCGGCGCGGGCCATGGGGATTACCATTTATTGCATAGGCCTCGTCGGCAACACTGGGATTGACGTTGACGCGCTTAATGACTGGGCGACCGACCCGGATGTGACCCATGTGGCCGTTGCGCCTACAAGCGCGGATTTGGAACAGATGTTTGCCGATTTGGCAGCGAACATCTCGGTGCCGGGAGCAACCAATATTGTTATTGATGAGGTGTTAAATTCCGCATTTACTCTAACAGGGATGCCGTCTGTGTCGGTTGGCAGCATTTCGCAGATGACGTCAAATTCGTTCCGGTGGACCATCAGCCAGTTGGGCACGACGTCCACAGAGAGCGCCACAGCGACATTTCCCGTTCAGCATACAGCCGATACCGGGGGCATGAAATCCATCAACCAGTCCATTACGTATACCGATACGGAAGGCAACGTCGTAACGTTTGGCGACCCGGCGGTTTTGGTAAACTGCACGCCAGAGGAACCGGCAGACCCATGCCCTGCATCGGTGGATATCCCAGTCGGCGGCTGTGAAGATTTTGTGCAGTTTGATGCCGGCGATTTGGAATTGGAAGGCACAGGGCGGATTTTGCAGATGAATGTAAACCTGCGCAATGTATGCCCGGGCAGACGGGTGGCGCTGGCGGTCGTGCTTACCGAGCTGGATCAGGATAACCAGATCCAGCCGCGCGGCATGAAAATGTATGTCGTCCCAGCGCATACGCTCGCAGGCTGTTCGGATGTCTTGGTTACTTGTATCCGGTTTATTTTGCCGGAGGACAGCCTGTGCGCGCAGCATACGCTGCAGGCGCAGTTTATGGCACATTATATTGACAATGATTTTACCTGTTGTGCAAATACCACACCGGTGGTACAGTAAACGGGCAGTCTTTCTATGAGGGGGAATGGGTATTCCATTCCCCGTTTCTATTTTCAAAAAAATTGTACAAACGCTTGACAAAGCTGGGATATTATGGGATAATTCATTATATAAACATCTAGTAGAGCAGCTTTAAATAGAAATTAAAATTTCTTGAAGGCTGTAAAGTATCATTCCCATTTTTTACATCAGCCCTCTTCAGGAATTGCCTGGAAGAGGGCTTTAACATTATGATACTACATATCTAAGGAGGATGCGGTATGAAAAAGAGAGGATTGTCTTTCCTGCTTGCCATTTGCATGGTTTTGACGCTGTTCCCTATGGCGTCAATGGCAGAAGAGGACGTGTTGGGGTCGCCGGACATCTATACAGATGTTTCTTTTGACGACGCCAAAGCGTATTTTGTCGGCAGCGGGACGGCGGATGACCCGTTCCAGATTTGGACGGCGGACGATTTGTATTACATCAACTATGTAGAATATTGGAGGGATACAACAGGCTCTCCAGAGATCTATCACTATCAGCAGATGGATGACATCGACCTTTCTGATGCGGCGCGGTTTGATAAGGAGACCGGCTATATCACTGCAAATTTCGGCGGCGTTTATGACGGCGGCGGGTTTTCGGTATCCGGTATGGTCAAACCGTTGTTTTATTTTACCAAGGGCACTTATATCGGGGATGCAGACGGCGCGGTGTTTACCGGTTATGCCAGCGGCGACAGCCACGACAAGGTATTTTCTGCCATTGTGCGGAACCTGACCATTCAAGAGCCGGCCGTTGAGCAGACGGTGGCGACAGATGTCATTGAACAGATTGGCGCGGTGGCTGCATATGCCGTCAATACGGCCTTTTATAACATTTCTGTGTCGGGAGGTTATGTAAACGGGATATCAGGCGCGGCTTCTATAGCTGGCCGTGCCGGCAGTGTGGTGCTTGATAGCTGCGTGTCGGATGCAGATATCTATTCCAGTATGCACCGTGCGTCGGGTATGGTAGCAAACCTGCGGATTATTGACGAGAAAAAGGGCGCAACGACCACCAGTTTGGTGACCAATTGTACGTTTACCGGCTCTATCAGCGGGCAGATGGACGGCCGACGCGGTGCTGCCGGGATTGTCGGCGGCGTATATTGTGACGGCGAGGCCACGCTTTCGCAAAAGCTGCCGCTGTATCTGATTGGCAATACGTTTAGCGGCGGCAGTATTTCGCTGGATTTGACCGGCGACAGTGCCATGGGCGGTATTTTGGGCGTTGTGCTGGGTGAAGTGGATTTGGTAGTGCAGGGCAACACGGTATCCAATGTGACCATGGATGCGGAAACCAACGGCTTCGCGCTGGACGCGGGCGGCGTCATCGGCCGGATAGACGGCTACAACACCGAGGGCGTGTCGTCGGAAATTGAAAATAATACGGTGGAAAATGCCACCTTCCCGGTAACGGATGTGGAAGCAAAGGTAGT
>CALGRC010000145.1 GCA_937959315.1 uncultured Clostridia bacterium
TTTCTTGACGCCATTGCCGGCGGCGGCGGGATTATCTCGGTCCCTGCGTACCTGCTGGCGGGGCTTCCCATGCACATGGCTCTGGCCACCAACAAAATTTCTTCGTCCCTGGGGCTTCTGGCCTCCTGTGGGCGGTACATCAAGAACGGTTATGTCCACTGGCGCCTGGCCCTGGCGGGCAGCTATCTGGGTACATTGGACGGCAGCGGGTTTACCATTTCGGCGGAGGGATCTAATGATGGGAGCTATGGCAGCCTGTACCGCATTTGGGTCACCGGCGATATCGGCGACCTCACAGACCTGCCCATTAGCGGTTCCGGGCTGACGTTGTATGTGTCGGAGACCGGGAAAGTGGGAGATATCAGCACTCTTGGGACCGGCAATGTAACTGTGTACAATGAAGGGCAGATTGGCAATATCACCAATGCATCCCACGTGTATGTATATGCCAATACCGGCGCCATTGGGAATGTCACTTCGGAGGATGGCGGCATCTATATTGGTTCCAACAATAAGTCGGCGGCTACGGCGGAAGAATTTATTGGAAACGAGGGCGGCACCATCGGCAACCTGTCGGCGGGGCAGTCCATCAGCATCTACCGCAATACCGGCGCCATCGGGGATGTCACTTCTGAAACCGGCGGCCTTACGGTGGGCAACAACAATGATACAGAGGTTTATCAATACAACACCAACAGCGGCACCATTGGCGGGATTACGACAAAGACCAATGTGACCATTTACGGGAATACCGAAACCGGCCGCATTGCGGTTGGAAAAGCCATTACATCTGGATCAAGCGTTACCCTGTACGGCAATGCGGGGCAGATTGGCGATGTGAGCGGTACTTCTGTTGCGGTTGGATACAGCAACCGGACTGAGGACGACGGCAAGGGTGCGATGGGCAATACCGGTACCATTGGCAGCCTGTCCTCTACAGGCGGCATTTCTGTTTACCGCAATGCAGAAACCGGCGTCATCGGCGATGTCACAGCGGCTTCGAGCGTTACCATTGGCAGCAGCAACGCAAGCTACAGCAGCTATACCAGCAATTTCGGCCAGATTGGGGACATCACATCGGAAACGGCTGGTGTAAGCATATATGGTACCGGCAATGCGGGCAGCATTGAGGATGTGACGGCGGAAACGACCGTGACAATTGGTTCTACAACGGTATTGAATCAAAATGATATTGGGAATATCACGGCAAAAAGCTCGGTTTCCATCTATTCAGAGCAAGCGGAAATCGGCGATATCCTGCGCGACGGCCCGGTTGCATACAATGTGACCATTGGTTCGGCTGCGGCACCAAACAAGGCAAATATTGGGAACATCACCAATGCTGCCGCAACCGTTACCGGGTATACACTGGGGACTGTGGGGACGGTTACGGCAAAGACCAACAGCCTGCTGCTGGCAGAGGCAGCCGGGACGGGCGACGTCATTACCGCCGATGGTGCCTTTACCATTTCGGCGGATGCAGATGGCAGCATGACGGTGAGCACCCTTTCCGGGCAGACGTTTGCACCAAATTCCAAATTGGTGCTGACCGCGGCCAGCAATGTCACGTTTGGCGGGGAAAACCCGGTTGCGCTGTCCAGCGTACAGGGGACGGGCGCCCAGAAATTCTATGACCCGGAAGGGATTGCCACCATTGGCAGTATCACCTCCAATGGCAATGTGTATCTGGGCGATAATACAGATTTGTTTGCCGGTACGGTAACCGGCGACATTTCGGGTACAACGGTCTACCTGGGCAGCAGCTCCAGCGCGCCCACATGGTACTTCCCCGGAAAAGTGCTGGGGAATATCAATGCTACCAGCGGCTGCTATATCTATAATATTGGTACGGTCGGGACGCAGGGGAGCACTGCCATTACCAATACCGGTTCCAATTTGAGTATCACCAACGGCGTAAGCGGGAATGCGGAAAGCGCCGGGACGATATACAGCGACGCCATTTCAGACGGCAATGCAACCACAGTTTCGCTGTCCAACAATACCGGCAGCCTGTTTGCAGGCAGCATTGCCAACCGGACGGGCGGCGGCGTAACGGTGACCAATAACGGCCAGCCTATGGCAGGGGATATTTCCAACGATGGCATTGGCCTGCTGTCGCTGGGCGGCAGCCAGACAGAAAACAGCTTGCAGTTTACGGGCGCAGTCAGTACGCAGGGCAATGTGTCTATCGGCGGCAATATCGGGCCGAACGAAGCTGCTTCGGCAATAGAAATTACGGTTGCAGACGGCGCTGCCATTAGTGTGGGCAATTATGCAGTTTATGTAAAGGCAGTCCCGCATCCGGAATCTGCTGCTGTTTCCATGTTGACAGTAAGTTCCTCTGCTACTACAGCAGGCAAAAATACCATTGATTTGACAGCATTACCCAGCGGTTTGCAGGTTGGCAAAGCCTGTGGAGCCGGTACAACTGTGCTGCTACCGGATAATGGGCAGGAAAGCCCGGTTGACGGCAAGTTGGTGACGGCGACGGGCAATCGAGTGACAAATGGTGCGGAAGTTGCCGGTGTTGACGCCTATTATGCCGGTGGGACGCTGATTGTGGAAGAAGGCGTGACGGTCAGTGAAGGCAAGACGCTGACGCTGACCTATAACAGCTCGGTATCGCTGTACAATTCCGGCACCATTGGCGATATCCGCTACAATGGCGGCGGGACGCTGACCATCTATAATATCGGGGAACATGCATCGGTTGGGGATATCCAATCCAACGGTTCTGTGATCGTGCATATGAACGAGGGCGCTATTGGGGATATCATAGCCACTACGGCGGTTACGGTGGGTGTTGTCAATAAAGCGGCTGACGCAGCGGCAGATGCCAATGCCACGGTTGGGAAGGCGTATGCCTTTGGCAACGACGGCAGCATTGGCAGCCTGACGGCAAAATCCAGTTCGGTGACCATTTACCGCAACAGCGCAGGTGCTGTCATTGGCGCGGTCACAGCCGGCACTACGGCGGCAGTTGGGCAAAACAGCGCCGCCTACCTTGCCTACAATCACAACGCGGGGCAGATTGGGGACATCACCGCTGCAGCGGCGGTATCTGTATATGGCCTTGGCGCGGATGGCAGCATAGAGGATATCCAGGCCGGCGGCAACATTACCATCGGCGCATCAACGGCTGTCAACGGCGGTTATGCGCATAACCAGAACGATATCGGCGCTGTCACGGCGGCGGGCACTGGTTCGGTCACGGTATACAACGGCGCTGCAGAAATCACTTCTGTTTCGTCAGGGACTGGCGGCATTTCCCTCTATGCCAACGCGGCAAACGGTTCTATTGGAGATGTGCACAGTGCCGGCGGCGCTATCACGGTCGGCGGACGGGATAAGACAGCGGCTAATGCCGCCGCAGTCATTGGCAACGAAGGCACGATTGGCGATATTACATCAGATATCAACGCTGTAACGGTTTACCGCAATACAAACGCAGTCGGCAACGTAACTGCTGGCACTTCGGCAACCATTGGGCAAAACAGCAGCAATGCAGAGGTGACAGCATACACCACCAATACCGGATCGGTTGGTTCGGTTACG
Organism: uncultured Clostridia bacterium; assembly: GCA_937959315.1. Classification (GTDB taxonomy): domain Bacteria; phylum Bacillota; class Clostridia; order UMGS1810; family UMGS1810; genus CALGRC01. The sequence continues at coordinate 3,556 of CALGRC010000145.1, forward strand.
GCCGGGACTGCAGTATCCCTCTACGGCGCGGCGGGCGGCAGCGTTGCTATGCAGGAAAATGAAAAAGTGAGCGCGGTCACATCGGTGACGATTGGGTCTTCCACATTGCCGAATGAAAATGCCATAGGCCCTGTGGAGGCAGGTACATCGGTTACCATCTACGGCGGCGAAAATGGGGAAATTGCAGATGTCACAGCCGACGCCGGTGTGTCCATCGGCGGCACTGCGGCACTCAATCAGGCGGATATTGCGTCGGTTTATGCAGGGACTACAATGACCGTTTATACAGGTGAAACCGAAATTGGCGCTATGACAGCAAACAGCAGCCTGTATGTCAATGCCAATGCCGGCACCATTGAGAGCCTGGAAAGCAAAACAGCAGGCATCAATATCGGTTCTTCCGGCAAAACGGCGGCCAATGCCGGCCTTGCAACTGGAAACAGCGGCACCATTGGCAATGCCGAAGCGGCAACAAGCATTGCGGTATACCGCAATACGGAAACCGGCGTGTTGGGCGATTTGACGGCAGGTACCTCGGTGGCCATTGGGCAAAGTACAACCGATACGGCTATTTCAAGCTATAATACCAATAGCGGCGCCATTGGTTCGGTAACAAGCGGCACGTATGTTAATATCCATGGGAACACCGCAACCGGCCAGATTGCGACAGGCAGCGGGGAGTCGGTAACCACCGGCACCACGCTGACGGTGGGTAGCAGCACGAACGGCCAGAAAAATGAAGGCGTGATTGGCCCTGTGACGGTGGCGACAACAGCTACCATCAACAATGCGGGCACGATTGGGCCGGTGGTAATCAACGGGCAGAGCACCAGCAATCTATATGTATACGATGGTGCAGAACGGGCGGATGTTCAGATAGATGCAGGGCTGCTCAATGTGTATGATATGACAGCCTCTGGCAGCCCAACGGTCAATGTGACTGCATCGGGCGGTAAAATTGAAGTGATTGCAAACGAGGCAACGGGCGAGGTTCATGCGCAGGTGCATGTAACTGTCACCGACGGGTTGGCGGATGGCAAAAACGTGGTTGTCCGGGGGCAGCTGGCTACGGTTGTGCATAATGGCGCTGGTGATGTCATTATGGAATCGGCAGATACCACCATTGCAACGGTGGTAGAAAACGCAGCCGGTAAAGTGCTTGCCTATGGGGAAGCTGGGACAATTATCCAGCCGGAAGCCGGCACAGATGTTGCGCTGTCGCTGGCGCAGGTTAGCCCCGGTACTGTTGAGGTACGGCTGGTTTCTGCAAATGGAACGGCATTGTCAGCAGGTACTTTGACAATTGACAGCATTACAGGCGGCAGTATGGAAGAGGAAACCATTTCTATTGCAGGCGGCGGATTGTCTGAGCTGCTGGGCACCCTTTCGCTGGACACAACTGCGGCGGGAGAACGGGCTGTTGCGGTAACGGCAACCTATGCAAGAGCAACTGTGACAGGAAGCTTAACGGCGGCCATTCCGGCGTTGGTTGTACGGTCGGATACGGTATTTTTGACAGGGCAGGCAGATTTTGACGCTGCAAAAACTGCTTTTGGCTGGGGCGATACCGTGACGGCACCGGCAGAATATCCGGTGCTGGCGGTGATGCCGGTGATAGACGAAGCATATGCACAGGATACGGTTACTGTGCAGGTTGAGAATACAGCGGTTGCCAATGGCGTTGCTTTTGTTGCAGTGGACATGGCCGACAAGGTGGCGGGCAGTGTGGTTTCAGTCCCTGTTACGGCTGCACTTTCCGGGTTCCCGGCCTATAACGGCGAGGCGGCGTATACGCTGACGGAAGCAGATGTCGCAAAACTGGATACAGAAAATGCCTATTATTATGTGACATATCAATATATGGACGCTACAACCAAGGACAAGATTGTTCCAGTGGTGCAGGGGGAAAGTGTGCTGCTTGAAGAACCTGCTACCCGTACGGGTTACACGTTCCTGGGCTGGTCAGATGGGACGGCGGTTTATACGGCCAATACAGAGTTTACACCGTCAGGTGATGTGTTATTGATTGCGCAGTGGGCGTCAAGCGCCAGTGGCCAAACCTATACTTTGACACTGGATATCAGCGGGAAGGGATCTGTTGTCCGGGTGGAGGATGGCCAGGAATTCCCCATTTCTTCAGGCACGAAATTTGCTGCCGGTACAGAGTTGACACTTCAAGCCAACTATACTGGCAATACCAAGTTCCGGCAGTGGAATGTAGACGGGGAAATTATCAGCGATAATCCTTTGGTAATTACGATGGATGCAGATAAAGATATCACTGCGAAGTTTTATCAGCGCAGTGCACAAATCACACGTCCAGGAGGTTCCGGCGGTCAAGGAGGCCAGGGCGGCGGGATTACGGTATCGGGATATGCCATTACGGTTGGCAGCACGGAACATGGTACGGTGAATGTGTCTGAAACTTCGGCTCAGCAAGGCGCCGTTGTAACGGTGACGGTACAACCAGATGAAGGTTACCGGTTGGGCAGCCTGGTGGTTTCTGATGCCGATGACACAGCATTGGAATTGGCAGAATTGGAAGATGGCAGCTATACCTTTACAATGCCAGCTTCGCGTGTAACAGTGACTGCGGCTTTCCAGGAGATATCGGCGGAAAGCGTGCTCCCATTTGTGGATGTCGGTACAGAAGACTGGTTTTATCAGGCTGTACAGTACGCCTTTGACAATGGGTTGATGAATGGGATTTCTTCAGATACCTTTGGCCCTAACATGACAACCACCCGCGGGATGATAGTTACCATATTGTACCGTGTGGAAGGGGAACCGGCAGTGTCTGGCAATCCGTTTGCAGATGTGGAAGCAGGTGCATATTATGCAGACGCTGTTGCATGGGCGGCAGCCAATGCGATCGTTGAGGGGTATGGCAACGGTTTGTTTGGCCCGGATGACCATATCACACGTGAACAGCTTGCAGCAATTCTTTACCGGTATGCAGGGTATAAAGGGATTTATACAAGCGCCGGCGAGGGTATTGACCTGACTGTTTATACCGATTTTGATGAGATTTCTGCTTATGCCTTGTCAGCCCTGCAATGGATGGTTGGTTCTGGCTTATGTGAAGGAAAAGGCGATGGGGTGCTAGATCCGCAGGGAGATGCAACCCGTGCAGAGGCAGCGGCGATGCTGCAACGGTATTTACAAAAGTAAATCATAAAAAGCAAAACGACAGCCCGGCGAAAGAATTTCGCCGGGCTGTTTATTTACTTGTATAATATGCTGTTGATGGCAGGTATAAGAAAAGGCAGGTGTGTGGCTATTTTTTATCGGGGGG
>CALGRC010000146.1 GCA_937959315.1 uncultured Clostridia bacterium
TTTATAAGCCGGGTTCGCCCCTTAAGGAGGTAAACGAGCTTCGGGTTGATTATTTTGAATTTGGTTCCGGCGGCGACGTTTGCAATCAGTATACGGGCGTAATTGCGGGCGGGTATGACGATTCTTTAGAGCAACAGGCGCCGCGGACCATGTTTCAGTTTAACACGTATTCTGACGTGACGGACAGTGTGACAGGGAGGTTTCAAAACACGCTCATTGTTTTGCCGGACAGAGTTTCTATGCCCTATCGAATTGCAACGGTTCGCGAGAACCCGAACACGGCTTATCAGGCAGGGGATATCACGGACACGGACTGTATGTATTGTTATAAAAATGGGAGTAAAAAAGCATATTATGTTTTTGACAAAAAAGAAAACTGCTTTGTGCAAAACGGCGGGGACGGTTATTTTGTGTTGTCAGAATTAAACATGCCGGTTGAAACCTTTTATAACGATGGGTATCAAAAGACGAAGGATTCCGTGTATGACCCAAAGCAGAGTAAGCTTTACTATAAGCGGACAAGCACCCAGCGTCCATACCGGTATGATGAGGTGCTGAATTTAGCAAAAGGGGACAGCGTAACTGGATTTTATGAAAATACATATGACTGGCGGCCTGACACTTCTGCGGACAAGACGAAGTATCAGAGAAATTTATATAACGACTATGTGTATCGGTATGAGAACGGGGAGCGGTATGATTATGAAAGCGGGGACACAGTAGAAGAAGTTGGATGGTTTCTGGCAATGAACCCGGCTATGCCGGATTTAAAATATGCAGTGGTGCATGGGTCCCGTGTGTTCGGCGTAAACGACACCCATGTGTTTGCCTCCTGTTTTAACAACTATGCTGCGTGGCAGCTCGACACTGCGACAGACATAAACGAAGCAAACGCATGGAGCTCTGCGGCGGGGTCTAACACGAAATCCGGCGGGGTTTTTACCGGAATTGCCCTTTATGAAAACCATGTTGTATGCTTCAAAGAAGATTTTATGCACGAAATTTATAACAATAAAAATCCGTTTCGTATTCAGGACATTTATGAAACGGGCGCCATTGACCACCGTTCTATTGCCATTGCCGGCGGTATGCTGATTTTTGTGTCAAAAGATGCGGTGAACGTATATACCGGCGGAAGGCCCAGAGACATTGGAAATCCGTTGGGGATTGACCATTTTTTTGACGCAGTTGCCGGTTCAGACGGAAGAAATTATTATCTTTTCTGCACGGACGGTCAGTATAAAAAGCGGTTTTTTGTGTATGACACGGAGGTTGGTCAGTGGTCGGAGCGCGTGACAGACTGTGACATTTTATGTTTTACAAAGGGAAAGCATGGAATGTACGCGTTATTTTCCGACAAAAGCGTTCGGCGGATTGACACAGAGAATTATGAAGGAGTTGTTTGGGCGGCAGAAACGGATTTATCAACGTTATTGGATGATGCCGCCACGGTTTCTATTAAGCATTTGCGTAAAATTCAAATGACGGCTTTTGCGCAGGACAACGCTTCTTTTAGAGTGTGGGCGCTTTATGACAATGAAGAATTCAATGAAGCTACGTCCCATTTGCTGTTTGATTCCTGTGGCAAGACGGGATTGTTTCCTGTTCGCGTGAAACCGCGGATGACGGCAAATTATGCTTTGAAGCTGCGCATTGACGGTGTGGGTTATGTGAAAATTTATGGATTGGAATGCTATCAGACGGCAGGAGGTGAGCTATTTTATGGCGGTACAAGATTTACCAATTGAAAGCATGGATTTTAAAGCGCTTAGGGCAAAAGTGCAGGAGCAAGAGGGCACAATCGCGCGGCTGAAACGTACCTTTGAAGACGTGATGTATAACATAGATATGGACAATTTTAGCGGGAGTTTTCGAAAAGAAGCGGATAACTTCCGGTCGGAATTTACGATGACGGCAAAGGAGATTAAAATGTCGGTATCTGCATTGGACGGCAACATGGCGGAACTATCCGTGCGGGCGGATCGGATTTATTCCAGGGTGACGAACACCATTACGACGGAGTTTCTGTCTGACGTGATGCCGACGAAATCGAACACGACCGATCAGGAAAAAACGATGTTGTGTAAGTTTGACGGTGTTTATTATTACTATGATGATTTTGACGAGGAGTGGCATGAATATCCGGAGGGTGGACTTTCCACCTGTTTTGTGCAGGACGGAACAAAGTTTCATTTAACGGGAAATGTAGTTTTGGACGGAAACTGTATTGTGGATGGCAGCTTAAAGGTTAGACGCCTCTATGGTCCGGCTTCAGACAGTGATTTGGACACTTCAAATTTTTATGCGAAAATTCAGAGTGAATTTGGAGATTTTGGTTTGTTTGGAAAAAATGCTTCGGAGAGCGATGATGTAAGTGGTGATACCTGTATTTGGGGCGTTTACCAATCTGACCTTGAAACAAGGGTAATGAATATGTATGCCTCTGGAAACAATTATTTTGGTTATAGTGTACCACAGCAAACAGCATATCCAAAAGGGAAGTGGAGTTTTGGGAGCTGCACGGTTGTTGACTGGGGATCAAACCGACCGGTTGCTGTGTTTGCGTGAGGTGATTTTTTTGGCGGAAGATACACGGGTGATGCTGCAGCAATATGGGAGCACTGCTGACAGCATTACGTTATATGTCAGCGGTATTGTTTCTGCGCGGAAGACAGAAATTTGGCTTTGGCCTCTGGCGCGGGAAAACAAATGGGTGGATTTAAATGAAGCGCGGGATTTGGGTTATCTTACCTTTCACTCTGAGGGTACAAACGGGGAAATAACCGTATATTTTGACAATGCGGCCGATGTTTCCTATTATAAAGTATGGGATTTTGTATGTTCAGATGTGGGAAGTGTGACGCGTACAACGGATGTGCTGCATGCTTTGATTGGATTTGAATATCAAAATGAAAAGATAAAGCGGGCGGGTCAGCCGGTTGATATTACGTGGAAAGATTTTGATTCGATCAATCAGTATGCCATGTGGATGTCGGAGTGTATGATTGGTGAGATAAGTTCCGGGTTGTATTCCTTTACAGAGGACGATATTGGCGAGGACATTTATGCTGATTATCTGGCAGAGCCAATTCGGGTGATGCTGTATGCTGCAAATAACCTGACAAAAGATGCGCTTTTACATAAATCGGATTTAGAGTCCGAACTGGATACAATATTTTCAAATGTATATAGCGGTGCTCCTTTTTCCGCAAACCTATTGAACGACAGATTGAAATATGTTTTTGACTATTGGCAGATGAGGGTGTATAGCGTTGATTGATGATTTTTTAGAGGCAAATTGCAAGACCGTTA
>CALGRC010000147.1 GCA_937959315.1 uncultured Clostridia bacterium
CCTGTTTCAGAACCTGATTGTCGGCGGGCAGGATATCCACGGCTTGGACTGCACCAACGACCTGTCCTACATGTGTATCAACGCTTCCATGCATGTTATGCTGCCGCAGCCGTCGCTGTCCATCCGCATTTGGAACGGCACCCCGCACGACCTGATGCTGCACGCGGCAAAGCTGACCGCCACCGGCGTTGGGCTGCCAGCCTATTACAACGATGAAGTGATTATCCCGGCGCTGCTCAACCGCGGGCTGACCCTGGAGGATGCGCGCGACTACTGCATCATCGGCTGCGTGGAACCGCAAAAAGCCGGGAAAACCGACGGCTGGCACGACGCGGCATTCTTTAATATGTGCCGCCCGCTGGAATTGGTATTTACCAACGGCATGGACAAAGGCGAGCAGGTGGGCCTGCAAACGGGCGATGTGGCGCAAATGCAGACCTTTGACGACTTTTTCAGCGCCTATAAAAAACAGATGGAATATATGATTTCCCTGCTGGTAAACGCAGACAATTCCATTGACCAGGCGCACGCCGACCGCTGCCCGCTGCCCTTTTTGTCATCCATGGTGGATGATTGCATAACAAGAGGGAAATCGGTGCAGGAGGGCGGTGCGGTGTACAATTTCACCGGCCCGCAGGGCTTTGGCATCGCCAACGTGGCCGACGCGCTCTACGCCATACGGACGCTGGTGTTTGAAAAGAAGGTGTTGACCCTTCCGGCAATCGGCCAGGCGATGGCGCACAATTTTGGTATGCCCTATGCCGATCATGCGGCGGAAAAGCTAACGGTAGATGTGTTAAAAAATGCCGCTGCTTTAGGGTCGCCGGTTGACCGGTCACAGATTGCGGAAATTTTCCGTATGGTGCAGGAAAACCCGCTGCCTGAGCAGGAAAAACAGGCATATCAGGACATTTACCGCATGATATCTGACCTTCCCAAATTTGGGAATGACTTAGACGATGTGGACGCGCTGGCGCGGGAGGCAGCCTACACCTACACCCGCCCGATGGAGCGTTACCGCAACCCGCGCGGCGGGCAATACCAGGCGGGGCTGTACCCGGTATCGGCCAATGTGCCGCTGGGTGCGCAGACGGGTGCAACCCCTGATGGCAGGCTGTGCGGCACACCCATTGCCGACGGCGTATCCCCTGCGGCGGGACGGGATGTCCACGGCCCAACCGCAGCATGCAATTCGGTAGCACGCTTAGATCACGGCATTGCCTCCAACGGTACGCTGTTCAATATGAAATTCCATCCGTCCGCCCTGAAAGGGCAATCGGGCTTAGAGAGCTTTGCCGCCCTGATCCGCGCGTTTTTTGACCAAAAAGGCATGCACATGCAGTTTAATGTGGTCAGCCGCGAAACGCTGCGGGACGCCCAGATCCACCCGGAAAATTACAAGGGCCTGGTGGTGCGGGTGGCAGGCTACAGCGCCCTGTTTACCACCCTATCCCGCTCGCTGCAGGATGACATTATCAACCGGACCGAACAGGTAAGCTTTTAAATGCCGGGAAAGGAGCAAGAGGATGCAAGACGATTACCAGGCAACCGGCCGGATTTTTGATATCCAGCGGTTTTCGGTGCATGACGGGCCGGGGATCCGCACCATTGTGTTTTTAAAGGGCTGTTTCCTGCGCTGCCAGTGGTGCTGCAACCCCGAGTCGCAGGAACACGGCATCCAGACCATGGTGCAAAACGGGAAAGAAACCACCGTCGGGCGCGACGTGACGGTAGGGGAAGTCATGGATACCGTATTGCGCGACCGGCCTTACTACCGGCGGTCGGGCGGCGGGATGACGCTGTCGGGCGGGGAACTGCTGTTCCAGCCGGCCTTTGCGCTGTCGCTGCTGCGGGCTGCTAAGGGGAACGGCCTCAATACCGCCGTGGAGTCCACCGGCTGTACGCCGTTTGACGTCATAGAACCACTGCTGCCCTACATCGATGTGTACCTGCTGGATATCAAGCATATGGACAGCGCCAAGCACAAGGCTTTCACCGGCATACCAAATGAGCAGATCCTGCAAAACGCGCCGCACATTGCGCACGGCGTGAAACAGCTCATTGTGCGGGTGCCGGTGATACCCACCTTTAATGCAACGGCAGAAGAAATCAGCGCGATTGCCCGGTTTGCGGCTTCACTGCCCGGTGTGGAATAACTGCACCTGCTGCCCTACCACCGCATGGGGCTGGACAAATACCATGGCTTAGGACGCCCCTACGCGCTGGAAACACTCAATCCGCCGGACGGCGAAACCATGGAAGGGCTGCGGCAGGCGGCTTTGCAATCTGGCATCCGCTGCCAGATTGGCGGATAAGGAGGCAACAGCATGACAGAAGATTTCTTGCATGACAAATTAAGGATTGTACAGGAAATTGTCCCCGGGCGGGAAATTACGCTGGCGCACATCATTGCCAACCCGGACGGGAGCCTGTTTCAGACCATCGGCATGGAGCCGGGCGGCGGCCATACCAAATCGGCCATTGGCATTGTGACGGTATCACCCAGCGAAACAGCCATCATCATCGCCGATATTGCGCTTAAAAGCTCGGGCGTCTCGCTCTGCGCCGCCGACCGCATTGCCGGCACGCTCATCATTGCCGGTACGGTATCGGAGGTGGAAAGCGCCATGGCCGCATTGACCGCATATGCCAGGGAAACCTTAAAATTCAGCATTTGCGACATCACCCGCACCTAAAAACAACAGAAAAAAAGAAAATAACAGAAAAACGGTTGACTTTCCACAAAAACCGTGATAAGCTGTATCTATAAACAACGCATTTTGCATACATACCATTTATAAAAAGGAGTAGAGGAACATGGCAATGGTATCTGAATATGAAATCAAAAAACAAATCTGCGACATTGGCAAACGCATCTACAACCGGGGCATGGTGGCCGCGAACGACGGCAATATCTCGGTCAAGCTGGATGACAACACCTTTCTGTGTACGCCGACCGGCGTGAGCAAGGGCTTTATGACCCCGGAATACATCTGCAAGGTGGACGCAGACGGCAATGTGATCCAGGCCAACGGCAGCTTCAAGCCGTCATCTGAAATCAAAATGCATATGCGGGTGTACAAAAAACGTCCCGATGTAAAATCTGTGGTACACGCCCACCCCATTTATGCAACCAGCTTTGCCATTGCGGGCATCCCGCTCACCCAGCCTATTATGCCCGAAGCGGTGATTGCACTCGGCTGTGTGCCGATTGCCGAGTACGGCACGCCGTCCACCGATGAAATCCCAGATGCGGTGGAAAAATACCTGCCCTACTTTGACGCAGTACTGCTAGAAAACCACGGGGCGCTGACCTATTCCGATTCGCTTCTGGCAGCCTATCACAAAATGGAATCGGTAGAATTTTACGCCGAGCTGCTGTTTAAATCCAAACAACTGGGTACCCCGCACGAATTTTCCGAGCAGCAGGTGCAGCGGCTGTATGAAATCCGCCGGAAATTTGGCATGACCGGCAAACACCCGGCAGACCTTTGCCCCAACAACAAGGACGGCAAGGCGAGCTGCCATTCGTGCGGCGTTCAAAGCTGCGGCATTGCCAAAAAAGACAGCAACACAGAAGAAGAACTGGTAGCCAAAATTACCCGGCTTGTGCTGGAGGAATTACAGAAATCCAAATAAAAGGAGCATCCCGATATGGACATGAATGCGGCAAATATTGAAGCCATCGTCCGCCAGGTATTGCAGGATATGCAGCAGCCGGCAGCACCGCAGCGCGGGGCTGGAACTGCAGCTATCCCAAAGACCAGCCGCGTGGCCATGCTGACCAAATTAGAGCACTATGACATCAAGGAATATCCCATCCCGCCGGTCGGTGACGATGATATTTTAGTCAAGGTAGAGGGCTGCGGCATCTGCGGTACCGACGCGCACGAATTCAAACGCGACCCGTTTGGCCTGATCCCGGTGGCGCTGGGGCACGAGGGTACCGGCGAGATTGTGAAAATGGGCAAAAATGTGAAACAGGACAGCGCAGGAAAGCCGCTTGCCGTTGGCGATAAAGTGGTCACCTGCATGATTTTCAAAGACAACCCGGACATCACCATGTTTGATTTAAACAAGCAAAATGTCGGCGGTGCGGACGTTTACGGCCTGCTGCCCGACGACGACATCCACTTAAACGGCTGGTTTGCCGACTATCTGCTGGTACGCGGCGGCTCCACCATCTTCAACGTCAGCGATTTGGATCTGGACGAACGGATTTTGATTGAACCGTGCGCCGTACTGGTCCATGCGGTGGAACGTGCCAAGACCACCGGCATCCTGCGGTTTAACAGCCGGGTGGTGGTACAGGGCTGCGGCCCGATTGGGCTCATTTGCATTGCAGTTTTGCGCACCATGGGCATTGAAAATATCGTTGCGGTGGACGGCGAAGCCAAACGGCTGGAATTTTCCAAAAAAATGGGCGCCTGCGCAACCGTCAATTTCAAAGAGCACCAGGGCATTGAGGCGCTTTCCGGCGCAGTGGAACAGGCGCTGGGCGGACATCTGGCAGACTTTGCCTTCCAGTGCACCGGTTCGCCTGCGGCGCACAGCAACATCTATCATTTCATCCGCAACGGCGGCGGGCTTTGCGAGCTGGGCTTTTTCATCAACGGCGGCGACGCGACCATCAACCCGCACTTTGACATCTGCGCCAAGGAACTCACCACCGTCGGCTCGTGGGTATACACGCTGCGCGACTATGCAACGACATTTGATTTCCTAAAACGGGCCAAGGGCATTGGGCTGCCAATGAAGGAGCTTATCACCCACAAATTCCCGCTTTCGCAAATCAATGAGGCGCACCGTACCAATTTGAGCATGGAAGGTTTAAAAATTGCAATCATCAATGAATAAAATAAAACGTACATAAAATTTTAGGAGGAAGTAAAAATGGCACAGGAAGCATTGGGCATGGTAGAAACAAGAGGATTGGTTGCGGCAATTGAGGCGGCTGACGCCATGGTAAAGGCAGCCGAGGTCACCCTAATCGGCACCGAAAAAATCGGCTCCGGTTTGGTCAGCGTCATGGTGCGCGGCGACGTCGGCGCGGTCAAAGCCGCGGTAGAGGCCGGCGGTTCCTCGGCGGCCAAGCTGGGCGAAATCATTGCAACCCACGTCATTCCGCGCCCGCACGGCGATGTGGAAAAAATCCTGCCTTCCTTAAAATAATCCGCTTTCTTATTCTGACAATCGGAAGGTGAGGGTATGTTGGTTTGCAAGGTAGTCGGCAGTGTTGTAGCAACACGGAAAAACGAAAAGCTAATCGGAAACAAATTCCTGATTGTACAGCCCTTGCAGGGCATGTCCACCGACGGCGGCAAACTGGTCGCCGTCGATAATGTGGGCGCAGGATTCGGCGAGATTGTGCTGGTGGCATGCGGCAGTGCGGCACGCATTGGCTGCGGCCTGGACGACTCGCCCATTGATGCAGCCATCGTCGGCATTGTGGACGATGGGACTGGACTGGAGCAGTGAAACACATGCAACTGGAAGAATTGGTTTCACAACTGAAAGAAAGCGGTACGGTCGGCGCAGGCGGCGCAGGGTTCCCCTCGTATGCCAAGCTGGACAGCCGGGCCGATACCGTCATTTTAAATTGTGCAGAGTGCGAGCCGCTGTTTCAAGTACACCGCCAGCTTCTGGAACGCTATGCGTTTGAGATTGTCAGCGCGCTGTGCATGGTAGCCGGCGCCGTGGGGGCAGATACCGCCATCGTTGCGGTCAAGCCCTCGTATGCCGGCGCAGTGGACGCAGTGAAAAACATACTCCCGTCATTTCCCAAGGCACGCCTGTCGCTGCTGCCGGAAGTCTACCCGGCCGGCGACGAGGTGGTGCTCATTTACGAAACGACCGGGCGTGTGGTTGCCCCTGGCAGCCTGCCCATTACTGTGGGAACCATTGTGTATAATGTAGAAACCATGCTCAATGCATGGCGGTTTTTACACGACGGCAAGCCGGTAACCCACAAATATGTGATGGTGGGCGGCGCAGTCGCAGCCCCTGCAACCCTCTTGGCGCCCATCGGCACGGCGTTTTCCGAGCTGGTGCGCATGGCGGGCGGGGTAACGGCCAAAGACGCCGTATTGTTAAACGGCGGCCCCATGACGGGGCAAATAGGGACTTTGCACGATGTGGTGACGAAAACAACCAACGCGGTGCTGATGCTGCCGCGTGACCATTATGTGATACAAAAACGGCTGGCCAAAACCGGGAACAGCATCCGGCGGGCCATGAGCGCATGCTGCAACTGCCGCATGTGCACCGATTTGTGTCCCAGAAATTTGCTGGGGCACCCCATAGACCCCCAGGCCTTTATGAACGGCCTGGCCAAAGGAAAAACCGACGATGTGACGCCGTTTGTACATACGCTATACTGTTCGCAGTGCGGCCTGTGCGAGCTGTACGCATGCGGGCAGGAGCTTTCGCCGCGGACGCTCATTGGCGCCTGCAAAACGGGATTGCAGAAAAACGGCGTCCGGGCGCAGCCGGTGCAGGCAAAGCCGGTGCCAAAGGAACGCGCGTACCGGCAGATCCCAGTATCCCGTCTGGTGGCACGGCTGGGTTTAAAGCGCTACAATGTGAAAGCGCCCATTGACAGCCGGACGGTGCCAGTACAAACGCTTACCCTGCCGCTCAAGCAGCACATCGGCGCACCGGCGCAGCCGCTGGTTGCACCGGGAGACCGGGTAACCAAAAACCAAAAAATTGCCGATATACCAGACGGCCAGCTTGGCGCCCCCATCCATGCGCCGGCGGGCGGCACGGTAGAAGCGGTAAGCGGCGGCAGCATCCGCATCAAAATCGGGCAAAGCGAGGAATAATCAATGGCAAATGCAATCGGCATGGTAGAATATACAACCGTATCCACCGGTATCCAGGCAGCCGACCTGATGATTAAAACCGCAGAAATATCGGTCATAGAAGCGCAGGTGGTTTGCCCGGGAAAATATATTGTCTTAATCAGCGGGGAGCTGAGCGCCGTCAAAGCGGCGGTGGAAGCTTCCAAAGCCCAATACGGCGGTCGGCTGATTGACAGCTTTGTGCTGGGCAACCCGCACGGCTCCATTTTCCCGGCGCTGTACGGTGCGGCAGAAGTCCAAAGCCCGCGCGCACTCGGGGTCATTGAGACCTATTCGGGCGCAGCGGCTATTGTGGCGGCAGATACAGCGGCAAAAACAGCACAGGTGACATTGGTGGAACTGCGCATTGCCCGCGGGATGTGCGGAAAATCCTATTTGCTGCTTACCGGCGAGGTAGCTGCGGTAGAAGCAGCCATTGAACGGGCAAAGCAGGCTGCCGGCGAAGCCGGTATGCTGCTGGATAGCTCGGTAACGCCAAACCCCGACCCCAAGCTGTGGGAAACGATTTTATAAATGAGGTGTGACAGATGGGAATAACCTTAAATGAACAGCAAATCAGCCAAATTGTCAAAAACGTACTGGGAAATCTGAACGCACCGAGCACCGGCAAACGGTACCGGGGCGTATTTGACACCATGGAAGAGGCGCTTGCCGCAGTAGAGCAAGCATACAAGCAGTTCCGCTCCTATACCGTCGAACAGCGGGAGCAGATGATATCCCGTATCCGCGCATTAACGCTGGACGAAGCGGAAAACCTGGCCAAGCTGGGCGTTTCTGAAACCGGCATGGGCCGGGTAGAAGATAAAATCATCAAGCATGAATTGGTCGCCAACAAAACGCCGGGCACCGAAGATTTACACCCGGCTGTCATGACCGGCGATAACGGCATGACGCTCATTGAAATGGCGCCGTACGGCGTCATCGGCAGCATTACGCCGTCTACCAATCCCAGCGAAACAGTCCTGTGCAATTCCATCGGCATGATTGCCGCCGGCAATGGCGTGGTATTCAACCCCCATCCGCATGCAACCCAAACGGCCAACTACGCCGTCGATTTGGTCAACCGCGCCGTTTTGGAGGCAGGAGGGCCGGAAAACCTGGTGGTGTCGGTTGCGCATCCCACCATGGACACCTCTAAAACCATGATGCAGTCCCCCATCGTGCGTATGCTGGTGGCAACCGGCGGTCCGGGCGTGGTGCGGGCGCTGCTGTCCTCCGGCAAAAAGGCCATCGGCGCGGGCGCAGGCAACCCGCCGGTCATTGTGGACGACACCGCCGATATCCCAAAGGCGGCTGCCGATATTGTAGCTGGCGCCAGCTTTGACAACAACCTGCCCTGCATTGCAGAAAAGGAATGCTTTGCGTTTGATTCCATTGCCGGCCAGCTCATTTCAAGCATGCAGGAGCACGGCGCCTACCTTGTGCGCGGTACGCAGATCGACCAGCTTTTGCAGGTCGCCCTGACCGAAAAGGACGGCAAATACCACCTCAACAAACAATGGGTTGGCCGGGACGCAGGCAAATTTTTAAAGGAAATCGGCATTGACGCAAACCCGCGGCTCATCATCTGCGAAACGGGCGCCGGGCACCCGTTTGTGCAGGAAGAGCTCATGATGCCCATTTTGCCAATTGTACGGGTGCGCAGCATTGATGAGGCCATCACATTGGCGGTACAGGCCGAGCATGGCAACCGCCATTCGGCGCACATCCACTCCAAAAACATCGACCATTTAACGCGGTTTGCACGGGCAATCGAAACCACGATTTTTGTCAAAAACGCCCCCTCTTACGCCGGGATCGGTGCGGGCGGCGAGGGCTATACCACCTTTACCATCGCCGGGCCGACCGGCGAAGGGCTGACGGCTGCGCACTCCTTTACCCGGCAGCGGCGCTGCGTGATGGTGGACGGCCTGCACATTGTATAACCAATCAATCGGAGGAATCTCATGGACGCACTGGGCATGTTGGAAGTATACAGTTTTACAGAAGCGGTTTGCGCGGCAGACGCGGCGGCCAAGGCTGCAAATATCCAGGTAATTGCCTTTGACCGCAACCGGCCGGTACGCGAGGACGTCCCTGCGCCGCTGGTGATGGAGGTCAAGGTTACAGGGCGGGTGTCTGCCGTCCGCGCGGCCGTTGACGCGGCGGAACAGCATGCGCGCCAGCAGGGGAAATTCCTGGTATCGCACGTCATCGCGAACCCAGCAGGCGGCATAGAGGGCATGGCATACCTGCTGGACATCAACCGCGACCGCTACAACAAAACGCTGCCCAAATCCTTTTTCCAAATGCCGCCGGCGGCCCAGCATGCCGGCTCAGCCATCGGGCTGCTGGAGGTACAGGGGCTGGTGGCCTCTATCGAGGGGCTGGATACCATGGTGAAAACCGCCGATGTCCGGCTCATCCATACCGAAAAACGGCTGGGCGGCAGGCTGGTAACGCTCGTCATTACCGGAAGCGTATCGGCGGTCGGGGCGGCGGTTGCCGCAGGCAAGGACGCCGCATGCGCGCTGGGAAAGGTCTATGGCCACGCAGTCATTGCAAACCCACACGCAGAAATTTGCAAATTTTTTGATTTTGATTAACTATCCCAACAAAAAGGCGGGAATGACATGGAGAAACAAGTGTTAGAACAACTGGTACGGCAAGCAGTGGGCGCCGGCGTCAAAGCAGAGGCCGCCGCGCCGGCAGCAGGGCAGGAACCGCAGGTGAAAATCGGCGTATCCCAGCGGCATGTACACCTGTCGCGCGCCGATTTGGATACGCTGTTTGGTGAAGGCTATGAACTGACCAAGAAAAAAACGCTGATGGGCCGGGAATTTGCCTCGGAAGAAGTGGTCACGCTGGTAGGGCCGTCGCTCAAAGCCATCGAAAACGTCCGCATTCTAGGCCCGGTGCGCAAGCAGACGCAGGTGGAAATATCCCGGACAGATACCTTTGTGCTCAAAATCAGCCCGCCAGTGCGCGCTTCAGGCGATGTCAAGGGCTCTGAACGCATTGTCCTGGTCGGGCCAAAGGGCAGCGTCTATTTAAAAGAAGGGGTTATCATTGCCAACCGGCACATCCATCTGACGCCGGAATACGCCGCCCGTCACGGCTTACAAGACAACGACACGGTGGACGTGCTGGTGGAAGGCGTCAAACCCACCAAATTTTACGACGTCCAAATCCGCGTGCGGGAGGACTTTCAAATTGAAATGCACATTGACACCGACGACGCCAACTCGGCAGGGCTCAAAAACGGCGCTGTTGTGCGGATATTAAAGCGCCATAGCCGCTGAAGCAGGAAGGAAGGGGGCATTCAAATGTTCGCGCTAGAACGGCAAAAACGGATTTTAGAGCTTTTAAAATCAGACGGCGCGGTATGGGTCAGCAAGCTCAGCACAGAGCTGGATGTAACCGAAGAAACCGTCCGCCGCGATTTAGAAAAACTGGAAAAGCAAAATGCACTGCGCCGGACGCACGGCGGCGCGCTCCCGATGGACGACAGCATGGAGCTGTCGTTTGAAAAGCGCCGGTATGTCAATATGGAGGTAAAACAGCTTTTGGCGCGCAAAGCAGTAGAATTCATTGTCCCGGGCGATACGGTGTTCCTGGACGCCTCTACCACGACGTTTTTTATGTCGAAAGAGATGAAAAAAATAAAAAATATCACCATTGTCACCAACTCCATCCGGATTGTCAACGAGCTGGCCAACCAATCCGCCATACGCGTCATTGCCGTCGGCGGATTAGTGAGCGATAACCAGTCGTTTACCGGCGTATTGGCTGAAAACAACATCCGGGATAATTATTTTGCAAACAAGCTGTTTTTTTCCAGCCGCGGCATTACGCAGGAGGCCGGTATTTTAGAGAGCAGGGAAGCGGAATGCGCCATCAAGCAAGCAATGATACAAAACTCCAAGCAACGTTTTTACCTGTGCGACCAGACCAAAATCGGCCGGGTGGGATTTGTCAAGCTGTCGCCGCTGGAAAATATCGACTATTTCATCACGGACGCCCGGTTGGACGACGCCTGGAAGGCACAGTTTGCAGAATACAGTATTGAAACGATAACGATAGAAGCATAAGGGAGGCAAAAACTAATGGCTGATACGATGAACGGCTACCTGGCGGCAAAAGAGCAATATGCACAGTTGGGCGTCGATACAGAACGCGCGCTGAAAATCCTCGATACCGTCCCAGTTTCCTACCACTGCTGGCAAATGGATGACATTGCCGGGTTTGAACAATCCTCCGGCCCGCTGTCGGGCGAAATCCAGGTGACCGGCAATTACCCGGGAAAAGCCCGCACACCAGAAGAACTGCGTGCTGATTTAACAAAAGCGCTGTCTTATGTCCCAGGACCGAAAAAGGTCAATATCCACGCCAATTATGCCGAAACAGGCGGAAAAACGGTAGACCGCGATGAACTGGAACCTGAACATTTTTCACGCTGGGCCGACTGGGCGGTGGAAAACGGCTATGGCCTGGATTTTAATTTTACTGGGTTTTCCCATCCCAACAGCGGCAGCGGCTATACCCTAAGCAGCTACGACGACCATATCCGCAACTTCTGGATAGAGCATGGCAAGCGTGTGTGCAGCATTGCCGAATATCTGGGGACGCGCACCGGGCAAACATGCGTCAACAATATCTGGATCCCCGATGGGGAAAAGGAAGTCCCTGTAGATACTATGACCCACCGGCAACTGCTCAAGGATTCGCTGGATCAGATCATTGCTTCCGCCGCCGGCATGGCCCATCATATCAACGCGGTCGAAAGCAAGCTGTTTGGCATTGGCAGTGAATCGTATGTGGTGGGCTCCCATGAATTTTATATGGGCTATGCCATGGCAAACAAAAATGTCCTATTAACGTTGGATACCGGCCATTTCCACCCGACAGAGCTGGTATCGGCCAAACTGTCAGCGCTGCTGGTATATTTGGATAAGCTGCTGCTGCACGTCAGCCGCCCCGTACGGTGGGACAGCGACCACGTGGTGGCATTTGATGACGAAACCCGTGCTATCATGCGTGAAATTGTCCGTTTGGGCGCGTTGGATAGG
>CALGRC010000148.1 GCA_937959315.1 uncultured Clostridia bacterium
GTTGCCTGCCGCATGAGCATCCCGTCCTGTGTCGTTTCGTTGGAAAAGAACACGCCGAAGGGAGAAGCCAGAAACGCCCCCACCATCCCCGCAATGAGAACCAGAACCAAAACAGGCCATGGAAAAAACAAATTTAACACAGAACAGCAAGCATAGCATAAAAAAAGTATATCCGCCAGACGCCACCTGCAGGGCCAGCGTATGGCCGCCGCCTAAAACATCCGGCAATAAAAAACCCAACGCCCCGGCGCACATAAACGGAATGATCAACCGCAGCGCCTGGCTGCGGATTGTCTGATACAGCCGCTGTGACAAATCAATACTCCGGTTATAAAGCACACCCGTAAAGCCAAGCAGTACACCTAATACCGCCACATGCCCATATTGTGAAAGGGGCAGCATTTGCGGTACCGAAAAGGTAAAAACCGGCCCCAGGCCAAACACATAGCGGGACACACAATCCGCTGCAATGGATGCCGCCATAGAAGAAAGCAGTACCTCAGATGAAAAATTTTTATGGATTTCCTCTAAAGAAAACAAGACCCCTGCAAATGGAGCATTAAAGGCCGCCGACAGCCCTGCCGCCGCACCGCAGGTCATCAGCAGCCGTTCTTCCGTTTTTATCCTTTTTGTGAGCTTTGAAAACCCTTTGGCCGCCATAGCGCCCAATTGGATACTTGGCCCCTCACGCCCCAGCGAAAGGCCGCTGCCAATCGCTAAAATCCCGCCGGCCACCTTGGATAGCAACACCCGCCACCAACATGAATCCAGCTTACCTTCCAGTTCCCCTTCCACTTGTGGAATGCCGCTGCCCGAAGCATTGGGTTCCCACTTTATCAGCAGCGTTACCAAAAATGCAATACCAGCCAAAACCGCCATCCACACCGGTATCAACCAAGGATGTTCCCCGCCAAAGGCCAGCACAATATGCAGCAGGATATCCGCCTGTTCCAGTAAAAAACGGAACAGCACCACCACCGCACCGGCCAGCAAGCCAACCCCAATCCCTTCCAAAATCAGCACATACCGGAAGCTCCGGAAGCGCCGGAGCGTTTGCACAATCATTCCCGCTTCCTCTGCCACAAAACATGCCCCCGCCTCATTGGTTTTCTTTTATCCTATCACAAAATCCCCCGTTTGTAAAATATCTGTGAGATATTCCACGGCGCCTGTCCGGCTTGACAATTCAAATTATTTTTGCTATGGTATTATTTGTTTGTGATTTTTACCAGAAAGCAGGGACAAGCATGGAACGGGATTATCTGATACAAAAGAAGCCTTTTCAGGCATTGCTGATTTTTGTAATACCAATTATTTTAGGGAATTTATTTCAACAGACCTATACCATGGCCGATTCTGCCATTGTAGGACAGTTTGTAGGCGAACAGGCGCTGGCCGCAGTCGGCGCTTCGTATGCGCTCACCAATATCTTTATATGCATCGCCATTGGCGGAGGTATGGGCGCTTCCGTCGTTGTCAGCCGGTATTTCGGCGCAAAGCTATACGATAAAATGAAGCTGGCTATCTTTACAGCCTTTAGTGCCTTCCTCATCATCAGCATTGTTTTAGGCGGGATTGGCCTCTTGTTCAGCCGGGGGATTATGATCCTGCTCAATACCCCCACAGATGTACTGGATATGGCCACGGAATATTTAAATATTTACTTTTTAGGGCTTCCCTTTTTATTTATGTACAACGTGATCTCCTCTATGTTCAATGCACTTGGAAAATCAAAAATCCCTTTATGTTTTTTGATTTTTTCTTCTGTATTTAATATTATCTTAGATATTGTCATGGTTACATACTTTCAAATGGGCGTCGCCGGCGTTGCTTGGGCTACTTTAATCGCCCAGGGCATCTCGGCCCTCTTATCTTTTTTTGTATTTATGTCACATCTGCAAAAACTATGCCAAGTGCGCACAAAAATATTTCAAAAGCAAGAATTGCTTTCTATGACAAAAATTGCACTGCCGTCCATTTTGCAGCAATCCACCGTATCCATTGGCATGATGTTGGTGCAGTCTGTCGTCAACAGCTTTGGTTCACAAGCGCTGGCGGGCTTTTCAGCCGCTATGCGCATTGAATCCATCTGTATTGTCCCTATGATGGGCATTGGGAATGCTATCTCCTCTTATACTGCGCAAAACATCGGTGCGCACAAATTGGAACGGGTGGTATCCGGCTACCGGGTAGCCAATTGGATGGCTGTTGCTTTCGCTGTTATCCTTTGCCTCGTTTTGGAATGCTTCTACCGCCCAATCATCGCCTTGTTCTTGGGAACCAGCGGGACACCGGTTGCCATTGCCACCGGCGAAGGCTATCTTATTTTCATCGGATGGTTTTTTGCCCTCATTGGATTTAAAATGGCTGCCGACGGCCTTTTGCGCGGCGCGGGCGACATGAAGCTTTTTACAATTGCCAACTTGGTCAACCTGTTTATCCGCGTCTTTTTGTCAGTGACCCTGGCCCACCGTGTGGGGATTGCTATGGTTTGGTATGCCGTTCCGATTGGATGGTTTATCAATTGGCTGATATCGTATTTAGAATACCGGACTGGGAAATGGAAACGGATATATGCTTCCAAGCCCATTGCCTGATAAAAAAGCACGGCCAGTTTTTTGGCCGCGCTTTTCTCATTCCCTCATGTTCCCAAATAGGAAAAATGCATATAATCACGGGTGGTAGACCAACTGTCCCCACCCCATACGAACCCATGCCGCTCAAACGCCTGTATCACTTCGCCGTATGGCGTAATAGAATATGGGTCTTCATAGGGCTTCCAATAACTTCCTACTATATCGCCGCTGCCATAAATACAATAATTCTGGTCTGGATTGATATCAATTGCCGTCCCCAAATTGTGCTCTGATTTGCTGACATTGGGATCGCCTTCCCGCCAGTTGTACCCGCCAACCGATAAGATAGGGAATTGTTCCTCCCCTTCAAATATTTCCTGAAACACAGCTACTACAGCATCCGCAATGGCTGGATGTACAGTGAGATATGCCGAAGAAGCAATCTTTTCACCGCCCTCAAGCTTCCATACTTTGACTTCCACTGTTTTCATCAACGCATCCGCCTGTTCCTTCGTAGCAATCTCGCCATAAATAGCAAGTTCCGCCTGCTTTTGCTCCATATTCACTGCTTCCGGCGTTATCAGCTCTATCGTGTCTGTATCGCCATGGTCAGTCCACACGGTAATCACATAGCGTTTATCAGGGTTTACATCAAATGAAACAGTATTTGTGCCATCCGCTTCAAAATAGAAAGGATCGCGCGCGCCAATCTCTTCCGCATGCTCGGTGGTCCTCCATTCTACCACTTGAATATGATAGCGTTCAATACCCGGAATCCGATCCCAGCGTACGGTAGCTACCGTCCCATCTAAGGTTGCCTGTACCCGAAGCTGCGGCGCGTCAGTAAAAATACGCAGCGCATCCGACCAAACAGAATCTTCCCCTACTACCAATTGATAAGCTTCATTGGGCTGAAACGTCCCTGCTGGAATGGTAAAATGTTCTTCGGCTGCTGTACCCAATGAAAAAGCCTGGCTGCCGCCGCCCGCCGATGTCTGTACCGCCATCAATTCATACTGGCTCGCCGGCGGCCGGTCAAACAGCAATGATATCGGCTCTTCATGCGAAACCACAGATAATGCCGCAGGCGAAATGATTTCCGGACGGCTGCGCAGCGGGATATCCACCAGCCGCCCTGCCAAAACCACTGCCTGCTGTATACTCACATTATCCAGCGGCGCAAAGCTGCCATCTTCCAATCCGCGCATTAATCCAGTGCCCGCCACAGCATTTACGCCATTTCTGGCCCAACCGGCAATCAAACCCGCATCAGAAAACTGCTCTAAAACCTGGCTATCCGGCGCCGATTTTCCTAATAACGCCTGTAATTTTGATAGGATTACCGCTGCTTCCTGGCGTGAAATAAGGTCATACGGCCGGAAACGCCCATCGGGGTCGCCAGTAATCAGGCCTAATTCATAAGCCAAGGCAACCTCCGCACTGGCAGTGTCGGAAAAAATTTGCCCGGCCCCTGCTGAAAGTGCCTGCCCTGTCTGCGCACAATAACCATTGATAAGTAGTACGCAAAACGCTTCCCGGCTAATTGCCGAGCTATAATCTGCTTGATAGAGCTCCCATGGCACAATGCCAAGGGATACGCTCCGGGCAAATTCCTCTTCTGCCCATTGGCTGGGCACAAAACCAGCGTTTGCAAAACCAGAAAGCGGCAATGCACTCACCGCGGCTGCCATACACACAGCATATATCCATTTTTTGCTTCTCACAAACATTTTGGAACCTCCAACCGATGATACTGTTTATATCATACCATGAAAATATGAGTAATGTATGACAAATATATGAATAATTTAAAAAACTCCGGGAAAGCATATCGCTTTCCCGGAGCAATCATGCCGCTGGCCGGAGTCGAACCGGCACGGTATCGCTACCGGCGGATTTTGAGTCCGCTACGTCTGCCAATTCCATCACAGCGGCAAATCAAAGTATGGAATTAGTATACTACATTTTTTATACAATTTCAATACTTTTTTTCATTTTTTTAAAATTTTTCTTTAAAACATTTTATGACGAATCAAAAAATAAGTTGCCAATACAATTGCAATCACGGTAATCAAAATCACAATCCAAAATGCATACGGCGAATGGGCAAACGGGATACCATCCACATTCATACCATATAAAGAAGCTACAATTGTAGGCACCGCCATGACAATGGTAATGGACGACAAAAATTTCATAACAATATTTAGATTATTGGAGATGATGGAAGCAAACGCATCCATCGTCCCCGATAAAATGCTCGAGTAAATATTACACATCTCAATGGCCTGTCCTACTTCAATCAACACATCATCTAAAAGATCTTCATCTTCTTCGTACAATTTTATGATACGGCCGCGGGACAGCTTTTTGATGGTGCTTTCATTTGCCTTGAGCGAAGTGGAAAAGTAAACCAAGCTCTTTTCCAGGTCTAAAAGCTGGATGAGCTCTGCATTTTTCATAGAGCGGTGCAGCTGCTTTTCCACGTCTTTGGAAATCTTATCAATTTGTTTTAAGTACTGCAAATAACGAACGGATACTTTGTATAAAATCTGCAAGATGAACCGCGTCTTTAATGCAGGATGGACATTGCGCATTTTACCAGAAGCAAATTCCTGCAAAATAGAATTTTCCTTCAGGCAAACTGTGATAATATGATTTGCGGTAAAAACAATACCCAGCGGCAATGTAGAATAAATGACCGCCCCATCCTGCTCGGTCGCCATAGGGATGTCCACGATGACCAAAATCTGGTCTTCCTCTTCAATGTCAATATGGGAGCTCTCTTCCTCGTCCATAGCTGCCCGCAAAAGGCTGCGGTCTAAACAAAGCATGTCGGCAATATAGTCAATTTCCATATCCGTTGGCGCAATCATATTGATCCAACAGTTTTTTTCCACAGCATCCAACTGCTGCATAACACCCTCGACGGTTTGAAAATATTGGATCATACCAAGCACCCGCTTTCTTTTTAAATTTCGCTTTTCAACACTGCACCGGTAGAAGCTGACGTCACCAGCTTGGCATACCGCGCCAGATATCCTTTCGTAACTTTTGGGGCAGGGCGTTTTAACGCTGCAAAACGCCTATGCGCTTCCTCGGGCGAAAGCGCTACATCCAAGGTCCCTTCCGTGATATTGATATGAATCATATCCCCTTCCTGTACAACGGCAATCATGCCGCCTTCCAGCGCCTCCGGGGAAATATGCCCAATGGCCGCGCCGCGCGTCGCCCCGGAAAACCGGCCATCGGTAATCAGCGCCACATCCTTGTCTAGCCCCATGCCGCAAATTGCCGATGTGGGAGACAACATTTCCCGCATACCAGGGCCGCCTTTCGGGCCTTCATACCGGATAACAATGACATCCCCTTTATTGATTTGCCTGCCATAAATGGCCGCAATGGCTTCTTCTTCACTATTGAATACCCGCGCCGGCCCGCTGTGTACCAGCATAGCCGGGTCAACCGCGCTCTTTTTTACCACAGCGCCGTCCGGCGCCAAATTGCCGCGTAAAATACGGATACCGCCCGTTTCACTGTATGGGTCTTCCACACTGCGGATCACTGTGTAATTGGTTACCGGGCAGCCGGCAATATTTTCCCCAACCGTTTTCCCCGTTACTGTCAAATTGCCAGTGCGGATTAGATTTTTCTTTGACAGCTCGTTCATCACTGCCTGTACACCGCCCGCCATGTACAAATCCTGCACATGGTGCTGGCCCGCCGGCGCCAAATGGCAGAGATTTGGCGTCCGTTCACTAATGGTATTGATGATATCCAAATTAAGCTCTATGCCCGCCTCATGCGCTAAAGCCGGCAAATGCAGCACCGAATTGGTGGAACAGCCCAGCGCCATGTCAACAGTCAACGCGTTGGCAAACGCATCATCCGTCAGAATCTGGCTGGGCCGGATATCTTTTTCTACCAACTCCATAATTTTCATACCCGCTTCTTTTGCCAAACGGATACGTTTGGAATAAACCGCCGGTATGGTCCCGTTCCCGGGCAGCGCCATGCCCAACACTTCGCTTAAACAATTCATAGAATTTGCCGTAAACATCCCCGAACAAGAACCGCAGGTTGGACATGCCTCGTTTTCAATCTCGCACAGGGCGCACTCGTCCATACCGCCTATCTTACAAGCGCCAACTGCTTCGTATACACTGTTATAGTCGATAAATTTCCCGCCCATATCCTGCGACAGCATGGGGCCGCCGCTGATGACAATCGCCGGGATATCCAGCCGCGCCGCAGCCATCAGCATACCGGGAACAATCTTGTCACAGTTGGGGATGAGCACCAGTGCGTCCAGCGCATGCGCCGTCGCCATCACTTCAATACTATCCGCAATCAGTTCGCGGGACGCCAAAGAATATTTCATTCCAATATGTCCCATAGCAAGCCCGTCGCACACAGCAATGGCCGGGAATTGCAGCGGTGTGCCGCCGGCAATTCTCACACCGGTACAGACAGCTTCCGCAATGGTATTTAAATGGATGTGGCCCGGCACAATATCATTTTTAGAATTGACCACGCCAATGAGCGGCCGCCGGATTTCCTCGTCAGTTAATCCGGATGCTTTAAGTAAGGAACGATGCGGCGCTTTTTCCACACCCTTTTTGATATCGTTGCTTTTCATTCGTATCACCTCATCTAAAAAATTGATTCACATAGGCGCCAAGCAGCAAAGAACCGTCCTGGCTAAGTTTCATTACTGACGACTGGTCTATCCAACCTGTCAAAAACGAAAATGCCGGCAGCACAGCCAAAAATCCGGCCAAACTCAACAGCAGCCATACCCAAAACAGACCGGTTACCGCACCGAATATACCACCCAATAGCCCATTGCACTGCTTCAGCACCGGCAGACGCACCACAGCCGACAATACCTGCAATATCAACCGCAAAACCAGGCGAATCACCAAAATCAGCAAAATTACCGAAAGAACGCCAATGACCAAGGCAGCCAGTTGCTCTGCAGCCGACTGTGCAACATCGCTCGTCCAATTTCCCGCACTTTCCAGCCCCTTTTGCAAAAACTCCGGTAGCTGCAGCCCGCCGGACGCATCGCCAAGGGATTCCCCAAACGCACCAGACAATATGCCAGTGATTTTTTCCTGCAAAAATACCCCCGCTGTGCTTGCAGAAAACCAAGCAGAAAAACCATCATAAAAAAACAGCGCTGCAACAATGGCAATCACAAAGGACAATACCCCCAGCAAAGAACGCACAAACCCGCGCCGCATACCAGAAATGATACATACTATCCATATGGTAAGGGCAAGAATGTCTAAAATCATGGCGTACCTCCCCCGTTTTATTTTAACCGCAGCACCTGCGCCGCCGAACCAGATACCACCAAAACATTTTTGCGGTCATGAAACAGTACTGCATCTTGGATATCCCGGTTGACATCCAAATTTTTCAACTCCCCGCCCCGAGCACTTATCAACGTTAGCTTCCGTGCCTGTGTCAACAGCACATCATTTTCTACGGCATCCACACCGGTAACAGGTTCCTGGCTTTGGTATTCGCCTTTTTGCTTGCCGTTTGCGCCATATATTTTTACCTGTGACCCCCCCGCCATAGTATCCTGTTCGCGGAAAGCAAACACGGCATTGCCATTGCTGCTGATATCATAGGTAATAAGGGGTTTCCCGCCATAGTCAATATCCCAAAGCTTGTTGCCCATTGCGTCAAATCCGGCAGACGCAGTATCCCCAATGGCCAAAAGTGTATCCCTGTTGATAAATTGTACTTCCAACAGCAAGTTCCCTTCCATCACCTGACCGGCAAATGGCTTTTCCTGGGAAAAATGGAACAACATCAAGCCTCCAGACGCCACATCCTTGCTCAAGTCCAGTGTGGCGGCCGCCAAGCAGGTATTGTCTGGAGAAATATCTACATCTATCACATAGCTATCTGCGCTGTGCCATTTATACAAAACCGCACCAGCCGGGTCATATACAATAATTTGCGATTGAAACCCCTTTTCTTCTGTCACCAGTACAAAATAACCGTTTTTATTGATAGATCCCGTAATAACGGTATCGTCGGTCTGCACAGCCAACTGGTGACCGTCCTTTACAACCGTTGCGCCGGATGCATCCATGCTATATGACAGCACATAGCCGCCGCTGGTTTTTACCACCGGGTTCTCGCCGGCTGCAGGGACCTCCCATGCAGTTCCAAGCGACGGCGAAAGGATGGAAACTACGCCGGCCTGCGCCATAACAACCCCATCCTTGCTTCCTTCAAAACAATATTTTTCAGTTTTCTCCAGCGCCAGTTCATTGTTGCCTGCGTCTGTCATCTGGAATTCCACACCCGAAAAAAAGGCGCGCAAGGTTGGGTTATCACGGTTTAAATACAGGGTAAACCCAGTTGTAGCTATCAAAAGCAAAACCAGCAGCACCCATATAGCTCCGCCTTTTTTCCGTTTTTTCTGTTTCGCCGGCATACGCTTTTGCTCCTGCCCCATAGCCGCCTCCGTTCCCGCGTCATTTCACAATAAACCGCGCAAATGTATGAACAAATTACCCGCGGCATTAACCAGTTACTTCTACTTTTTCATTCTTGCCATATTGTGACAAAATCCAGTGCACGGCCAATGCCATGTCAATTTCATGGCCGCCGTCAAAAATATCAAGATAAACCGAGGCAGCCGGATATTTTTCACTCAGCCTGTTATAAAACTGTATACTTTGCCTGACCGGCACAACATGGTCGTGTTTCCCATGAAAGATTTTCAAATTGGATTTTGCTATAGTATCCAAATATGCAATGGGAGAACGGCCTTCAATTTCTTTGTCGCTAGTTCCGCAGCAAGCTAAAATATGTTCTTTGTAATAGTCATTTTGCTCTTTCCACTCTTTTAAATCTGCAATCGGCACAAACGCGCCGATTGCTTTAAATAAATCAGGACAAAACCCCGCCATCAGCAAGGCCATATGTCCTCCACCGCTAAGCCCCAGCATGAAAATATTGTCTGTGTCCACATTGTACTTTTCGATCGTATGATCAATCGCGTCCTTAATATCCTGCTTCGCATAGATGGAACCACAAGCTTTTGTACAATCCGGATTGGATTTTAAATTCGGCCCCCGAAATTCCGGAAGCAGCAAATGAAAATGATGCTTTTCTGCAAAGGGAAGCAGATTGTCTATTTGATTAAACCGGTCAAAGCTCCAGGTATGCAGCCCTACCAAAAGCGGGCGCTTTAAAGAAGGACCGGCACAATAAAGCAAAGAAGGCTGCATGCTGTCATCAAGCGTTGAGCGGATGAAAATTTCCTCCTGTTTCATGTATGTTAAACCTCCAAACCATCTTTAGCTATATATTTTGGCAACCCGATGCATGTATTGTACCACATCCCGCCGGTTTTTTCAACCGTTAAAGTACAACCTCATACAACATGAGTCCCTGCGGCGGGGCGGTCATGCCCGCAGCCCTGCGCGAACGCGACGCCAAAATATCCCCTACCTGCGCCGGAGGGAACTTCCCAAGCCCAACATAAACCAGCGTCCCCATGATAATACGAACCATATTATATAAATATGCTTCGGCAGTAATATACATTTTTATGCGGCTGCCTTCCCGTATCAAATCCAGCCGTTCCACTGTCCGCACCGTGGTTTCAGCATCCCCGCCGGCAGCCATGAACGCTGAAAAATCATGTGTGCCCAGCAAATGCCGCGCCCCTTCCTGCATACGTTCCACATTCAAATCACGATGGAAATGCCATTCAAAGCGGCAGGAAAATACATCCTGAAAAGAAGCTGTATTGATGGTATAGCAATAGGTTTTCCGCCGCACACTGCGCCGGGCATGGAAGGTATCCGCCACCTGCCGGCAGGCATATACACAAATATCTTTTGGCAAACGCGCACGCAGAGCCAACGGCACCTTTTCGGGAGGGATGGTACCGTCACAATGAAAATTGCACACATACTGCCTTGCGTGAACGCCCGCGTCTGTACGGCTGCACCCCGAAACCTGAATGGGCGACCGGAACACCTCGGTCAACGCAGCTTCCAGCGTCCCCTGCACGGTTGGCAGTACCGGCTGCCGCTGGAATCCATGGTAAGCAGTACCATCATATGAAAGGGTCAGCATCAAATTGCGCATGATATGCCTCCTTACAAAAATACCCTAATGAGTATAATGCCGGCAATAAACACCGTCATACTTCCCGCCGCCCACCAATCCTTCCGGGTAATAACCAGCTCCCGCAGCCGTGTGCGCCCCTTGCCTCCGCGGTAACAGCGGCACTCCATTGCCACAGCCAGTTCATCCGCCCGCCGGAAGGAGCTGATAAACAATGGCACCAAAATGGGGACCAGCGCTTTTGCCCGGCTGACAATGTTCCCGCTTTCAAAATCTGCCCCCCGCGCCATCTGCGCCTTCATAATCTTATCGGTTTCTTCCAAAAGGGTTGGGATAAACCGCAGGGCAATGGTCATCATCATGGCCAGTTCATGCGCAGGCAGCCCCATTTTTTGAAAGGGCGACAGCAGCCGTTCAATCCCGTCTGTTAAAAGGATAGGCGAGGTTGTCAGCGTCAAAAGGGATGTGCCAATAATGAGAAAAATCAGCCGCAGCGCCATAACCACCGCATTATACAGCCCTTCCCTGGTGATCTTTAAAAATCCAAGCTGGAGCGGATGCCCATATATCGTCAGGATTTCACCGCTGGTCATAAACAAATTGATGACCGCAGTAAATATAATTAAAAATAAGATGGGCTTTACGCCTTTCAAAACCATACCCAGCCTAACTTTTGATAGGGCAATTACCAACGTTAAAAACAACGCGGCAAACAAAAAACCAACCGCATCGCCCACAAAAAAAATAGCAACAATAAAAGCCAGGGCAGATAAAATTTTTACCCGCGGATCCAGTGCATGAATGGGCGAATCGATCGGAAAATACTGCCCCAGTGTAATATCCCTCAGCATTTCCCCACCTCGTTTAAATAGCGTAATAGTTCCTTAACCGCACCGTCCACCGTATAAACATCGGTACTGACATCCAAGCCCCTTTGATGCAGCAGGGCCATGACATCGCTGGCCTGCGGCACCGCGAGCCCCAGCTTTCGAAGCTGCCCGGCATGGCGGAATACGTTGGGAACGGTATCAAAATATTGCAGGTTCCCGTCCGCCATAACCATAACCTTCTGTACCGTTTTGGCAACATCCTCCATAGAATGCGATACCAAAATAACCGTAATCCCCTGCTTATCATGCAGCCATTTGACACGTGAAAGGATTTCATCCCGCCCCACCGGGTCAAGACCGGCCGTGGGCTCGTCCAATATGAGCACCTGCGGCTTCATAGCCAGCACACCCGCAATGGCTACCCGGCGCTTTTGCCCGCCGGATAAATCAAAGGGCGATTTTTCCAGCAATTTGTCCTCCAGGCCTACCATTTGTGCCGCCTCATGTACGCGGGCATCAATTTCTTCCTTCCCCAGCCCCAAATTTCCCGGGCCAAATGCGATATCCTTATACACCGTTTCTTCAAACAACTGGTGCTCCGGGTATTGAAACACCAGTCCAACCTTTTGCCGAATATCGGCTAGCTTGACCCCCTTTTGGGTAATATCCACACCGTAGACAAAAACAGAACCGCTGTCGGGCTTAAGCAGCCCATTCAAATGCTGAATCAACGTAGATTTCCCCGAACCGGTATGCCCAATCAGCCCAATAAAATCGCCGTCTTCTATGGAAAACGACACGTTATCCAAGGCCATTTTTTCAAATGGCCCGCCCTTGCTGTACCGGTGTGTCAGGTTTTCCACTACGATTGACATAATTTCATAATCTCCTCTGCACATTCTTTGGCGTCTAAAATATCTGCGCGGATTTTGACCCCCGCCCTGCGCAATTCATACGCAATGGCCGTTGCCTGCGGGACATCTAACCCAAGCTGCTTCATACGCTCCACATCCGAAAAAACCGCACGGGGGGTATCGTCTAAAATAATCCGCCCCTTGTCAATGACCACCACCCGGCCGGCGCGCACTGCCTCGTCCATATTGTGCGTTATAAGCACAATGGTAATGCCCAGCGTTTGGTTGAGCCGGGCAATGGTTTTCATAACCTCGCGCCGCCCTACCGGGTCCAGCATGGCGGTTGGCTCGTCAAATACAATAATTCTTGGCTCCATTGCAATGACGCCTGCAATAGCCACCCGCTGCTTCTGCCCGCCAGACAGCAGATGCGGCGCATGCTTTTTATACTGTTCCATGCCAACCGCCTTAAGCGCCAAATCTACCCGCTTGCGGATTTCAGCGGGCGGTACGCCGAGGTTTTCGGCAGCAAAGGCCACATCTTCCTCCACAATGGTCGCTACAATCTGGTTATCCGGATTCTGGAATACCATGGCAGCATCTTGGCGGATATCCCAAATCTTACTCTCATCCAGCGTATCCATCCCATCTACGTACACATAGCCGCCCATGGGGAGCAAAATGGCATTGATATGCTTGGCAAGCGTGGACTTCCCCGAACCGTTGCGGCCCAGCACCGCAACAAATTCCCCGTCGCCAATGGCAAGGTTGATACCGTTTAATACCAGTTTCCCCACAGCCTCTTCGGTTTCCCCATAGGCATAGGTTAAATTTTGAATGTCTATCATGTCATGCCCTCCCAAGGCCCAATTGCCACCGTACAGCCGAACCGCAGGGCAATACCAAGCCCGATTGCCCTACCGGCAGCCCAAGCTCATCTGCCGTTACCACGCCGCCGTATTTTTTGCATAATGTCAAAGACAGCACATTTGCGACAACCGAAGGGGAAATTCCTGTTGTATAACTATTGACAATAAAAAACAGCGGCTGCTTAGTTAAAATGGCCATACACTTTTCAATCAGCGGCCACAATTCGTTTTCAAATTTCCAGATTTCCCCCTTGGGCCCGCGCCCATAGGAAGGCGGGTCCATCATAATGCCGTCATAGGTACGGCCACGCCGTGCCTCCCGCTCAACAAATTTCACTGCGTCATCTACTAAATACCGGATGGGCGCATTTCCCAAACCCGACAGCAAGGCGTTTTCCTTTGCCATTGCCACCATGCCCTTCGCCGCGTCCACATGCACCACTTCTGCGCCTGCAAATGCCGCTGCAACCGTTGCGCCGCCAGTATAGGCAAATAGGTTGAGTACCCGCATACGCCGGCCTTGCTCCCGGCTGCCCCGGCCAACCATATCCATGATAAATTCCCAGTTTGCCGCCTGCTCCGGGAACAATCCCAAATGCTTAAACCCCATGGGCTTGACGCGGAAGGCCAGCGGGCCATAGCGTATATCCCAGCTTTCAGGCAGCTTTTTAAAATATTCCCACCGGCCGCCGCCGGTTTCACTGCGGTGGTACCGCGCGTCTGCTTTTGCCCACGGCGCCGCCGCGTCCCGGGTCTGCCATATGGCCTGCGGATCTGGACGGCGCAGAAGGATTCCACACCAGTTTTCCAATCGTTCGCCGGTTCCTGCATCCAGCAGTGTATAATCTTTCCAGTTCTCCGCAACCAGCATTGGCCCGCCTCCTTTTATATTCCGTTTTATTTTAGCATGAACCGTCCCTGCCGTCAACGGCAAACTGCACAAAAAATGGCACCGGCCGACCGGTGCCATGCCAATTTGACAGCATATCCAACCCTTTATTGTATGCCATAAGAACGTTTTTGCTTAAGCTGCCGGATATCTTCCCCGGCAAACCGCAAAAGCGTAAATTCCCCTACAATCCGGGAAGAAACACGCTCTGTGTAAATTTCAGCAACAGCCGGAATGGTCAGGTTGCTGCTAATAATTGTACTTTTTTTGGCCGCCAGCCGCGTATTTAATACATCAAAAAACACCGCCTGCGTATACCCGGTAACAAATTCCGTCCCAAAATCATCAACAATAAGCAAATCACAGTCATACACCGCATTGCGCAGCACGGCATACTCCTCCCGGTCCAGCCTGCCAAATTTATACTCTTCCAAAAAGCTCATCAACTTGTAAGCCGTCTGGTAAAGCACTGCAAAGCCATGCTCTATCAGTTCTTTTGCAATGCTGCACGCCAAGAAGGTTTTACCCAAACCTGCTGGGCCGTATAGAAACAAATTCTCATACCGCCTGCCAAACTGACGGCAAAAATTTTTACACACCGTCACAATACCGCGCATATTATCGTAAGGAGACACCCCCAAATATGGATCGGCCGTCTTACTGTAATATGCAAATGAAAAAGCTTCAAAATTTTGCGTTTCCAAATCTACCGGTACGCCAGAAATCCGGTTAGCGGCGTCCAGCATAAGCTGTTTCAACCGCCGGTTATAGCATGCGCACCGCCGGCCGTCCACATAGCCGGTATCCCGGCAGTCCGGGCATATGTAAGGCACTTCCAAATCGGCCAGGCTCAGCCCGCAGGACGATAATGCCTCTTGCTTTTGCTGCTTTAAGTGTGAAAGCTGCCGCTGCATATCCTGCATAACCGCTTCCACATCAGCAGCCCCGTCTATCAGCCGGGCCGCACTATGCACACCAAGCGACGCAATTTCCCGGTCAATGGCCTCGGCTGCCGGGCAAAGCTGATATACCCTTTGCTGGCACTGCGCCAGCTTTTCCGCCCGCTGCTTGCGCGCCCGTTCATATTCTGCTGTCAGATACCCATTCAGCGCCTTAGAACCCTGCATAGCTCCTCCTTACCGTTCACCATCCCCGGCAATGTGCTTTTTCATCATAGCGCGCTCAAATTCGCTCCACTCATATTCGTGCGGATAATTTTGAAAACTGTTCTTTTTCCCCGCCGCTTGCTTTCCAACCGGACGCTTTGGCGGGCTTCCCGCGTTTTTCAGGATTGCATCCATATAGGGGAACGACAGCTTTCCAGTGTTGAGCACCGTCCGCTCATACGCTTCTTTAATGGCGGCATCGTCTGCATGATATTCATTCTGCCATACGGATATAAATTTCGCTTCCGGTTCCGTCAATTCCCGGCCGGAAATTTGCAGCAGGCGCTTAATACGCTTTTGGTCTGCATCCTCCGATGATTTGCGCCTGACATATTCATTGGCTGCCTCCATTGTGGTAATCCCCTGCTCTGCCCAGGTGCAGGCCACCTTTTCTATGTAACGCAAATCCGTCTTTCCCAAAGACATACAGTATTCTATCAGCAGCAGTACCACTTCCTGCGGCAAATGCAGCCAATCGTAGAAAGAATACAAAATTTTTAAATCGTTATTGCTCAAAGGTTTTCCCAGCAATTGCTCCGAGAGCAAAAACATGGTTTTCATATTACCATTGTTTTGCATAGCGCTGTTAACATCGTCAATGGTATACCTAGGCTGGGAAGCGGGAATGATTTTAGCCTGCACAGGCTTTATGTTTTTCCCGCCAAGGTCTAAAAACTCTAGTTCAAACTGTCCGCCGCTGTGCCGGAAGGAAACCACTGATACCGAATCCCAGTATTCAAACGCCTGCACTACATCCGATTCCAAAATGCCCAAAGCGGAAGCGATGGATGCCAATGTCAAAGACGTACCATCATTTTTAAACGAATGGCACAATGCATACAGATATACCTTTACAAAGGTTGCGTTTGCCTGTCCCATATATTGGTCTACAAAAGAGACCGGCACTGGAAAGGTGCCTGATTTTTTAGAAATATGTAGCGTTGGCACGGAATTTAAGACCTCCATCGTCATGAAACTGTTTTTATTATACCACAAATTACCCGGCCTGTGAACTGGCTTCTCAATTATTTTTTCATCTGGGAAAAAACGGGCGGAAATGCAATTATTCCCTGCCCGCCTGCTTTTTGATGACTTTTAAACGCAGGCGGCTTCCCGATGATATTTCAGAAAACAGATACATTTACTTAGAAAAGAGAAAATCATGGCACACAGACAAACGCAGACCGAGTGGGAAAGTGAAATGTGTATGCAGATTCTGGATGTGATCCGCAGCGAACTCTATCTGGATTTCCGGTATCTGGACATGGCGCTTTCCGCCCTCACTTTCTCTGCCAACGAACAAATTCATACTCTGGCCACGGACGGCACTTACCTTTTTTTCTCCCGTGAGCAGATTCTGCGGGTCTTCCGCAATAACCCGCTTTTCTTAGACCGGGCCTATCTCCACAGCGTTCTGCACTGCATTTTCCGGCACCTGTGGATGCGGGGCAACCGGGAACCGGTGCTCTGGAATCTGGCCTGCGACATTGCGGTGGAGTGGATGATCGATTCGTTTGACAAGAAATCCACCAAGCGGACACTGTCCCTGCGCCGGATGAATTACTATGCACACTTAAAAGAAGAAAATATACCGGTGACCGCCGCTGCCATCTACCACGATCTGCTTTCGGTGACTGACTACGAGGAGCAGGCAGCTCTTCAGTTTGAGTTCTACACCGACGATCACCGATTCTGGCCAAAGGAACCTGGCAAATCGCCTTCTTCCGCCCAGGCCGGCGAAAACTGGGAGAAGATCGGCCGGCGCGTCTTGCCAATGTCGTGGTAGTACGCGCCCACGCGGCAGAGCAGGGCGTTGGCGCCCACGCGGTCCGCCGCCGCCTCGGCAAGGTTCGCCACCACCAGGCTGTGGTGGTGCGTGCCCGGCGCCTCGGTCTGCAAAAGGCGCAGCAGCGGCTGGTTCGGCATCGAAAGCTCCAGCAGCACCTGCGGCGTCACCAGGTTGAACGCGTTCTCCATCAGCGGCATCAGGCCCACGGCCAGCACCGCCGACAGCAGCCCGCCGCCCGCGCTGTAGACCGCGCTCTCCAGCGCGGAGCTCCAGTTCGTGCTGGTGAG
>CALGRC010000149.1 GCA_937959315.1 uncultured Clostridia bacterium
TTTGAGGTGACAAATTTATTTACCCCACTCTTTTGTAAAATCTGTGGCAGTGCGGCGCTATAACCAAATACATCCGGCAGCCACAAAATCTTGTTGTCTACACCAAATTCTTCCCACATAAAGCGTTTTCCAAATAAAATCTGACGTACTAGGCTTTCTCCGCTGGTCAAATTGCAGTCGGCTTCCAGCCACATGGCGCCTTCTGCTTCCCAGCGGCCATCTTTGACCGCCTGCTTAATCTGCTCATACACATCCGGCGCATATTTTTTCACATATTGATATAGCTGCGGCTGTGACGACATAAATTTATACTCCGGATATTGTTTCATCAGATTTATCACGGTCGCAAAGCTGCGCTGCGCTTTTTCTTCGGTCTGCGCCAACGTCCATAGCCAAGCTACATCAATATGCGTATGCCCAATACAGTTAACCACTGTATTGCTCTTGCCGCAAACACCACGGTAAAAATGTTCATCCAAATATGCCCTGGCCGCTATGACGCTATCATAAAACGCCTTGCTGTGCAGGTCGCGCAAATCCAGCAGCAATAAAGCTTGATGCAATTCACGCAAAATACACACGTATTCATCATCGTTCTGGCCATATAACTTTAACGTATCATACGGCACCGACAAATCATAATACAAACCCTCTATCCGTGTGTCTATCACTTGGAGTGATGGAATGACATCCACCATCATATCAATCATACCGACATAAAAATATACATACAAATCATAGGTTTTATCAAATTCCAATAATACATCCTGATGGTTGATATCCAAACCTTGTATGAGTTTTCCATCAATATATACCATTGCCTGTGGGTTTCCCCCATCCCACTGCCCTTCCTTAGTAGTCTCCAAATGGAACTGCACTTGACGGTTTTTTTCCGCAGGGGGCGTTGTAAACTGCAAATGGAACCAATAGTGCCCATCTTTGCCGCCAACGCGTGTTCCGGCCGGAAAATCCATCCAGCCAGCGTCCGGAGCAGGTGGATTGTTACATTCTTTTTTATAACCGCAAGCAATATATTGCATCCCATTCAGTATTTGCTGCTGCACGACAATGTTGCTTTTTAACAGATTGATAATCGGTTCAATCTTTTTAAATAATAAGTCAGTCATACTGTCCCTCCTATTTAATAACATCCTCTTTAAAGCCAAAAATAACCTGGTAATTCCAGAACATATATTATTGGATTTGTATTTTACCATAATGCCTTACGATATGCAACCTTAGAACCAAATTACTTAAGAAAGCAAAAACACCTTACCATACTGCAAACCAGGTGCTTTCAACAGATGGTTGCCAACCGCTATTTCTGCAGGGAAATAATACAACCCGCCCTCTGCGTATACCTCGGCAATTCCATCATCCAATATCACACGCACAGTCCCTGCCGGAACATCCGGAATCCGCACACCATCCACAAACAAATCTACTGTCTCAGCCAAATACAATTCCATATCGCAAACCGATGGCAATTCCCAGCTACTTGCCGCTATATCCAATAATTGCTGCCTGCCGCGCAGCGCTTCAAGTTCCCTGGCAGGCTGTATACACACTTGCCCGTTTTCCATCGTTAGTTCCTGCGGAATTCCCATCATCCCACGCCAACATACATTATGGTCAACCGTACGCAACCATGGGATACTCAAGTGCCTGCCAACGACCCCCGACCAGCTTTGGGCCGCATACGCCAAGCCATTCTTGTAAACACGTTTTGGTGTTTTACAATCAGGAATAAATATATAACCATTAAAATCACCAGTAAAATAATTACCGTTAGCCCCCCAAAATACCCACTTGCTGCTACCGTCGGTATTTTGCAGTTCAAATAAGTCCGGACATTCGCCCATATCTAGCATAGTAATCTTTTGTGTCTGTGTCCAATCTATCAAATTATCCGACCGGAAAATAGCATAATCATGGTACTCCAAATAGAGTGCCATTACATAACCGCCAGATGCCTTGTGATAGAATACATTTGTATCACGATTATCGCGCACAATTGGCCCAACCGCTGTAATCCCGGATTTAACCAATGTTTCGCCGCCGTCAATGCTATAAGCTAGCATCTGCCGAAATTCCATGCCTTTTGACCAATCATTCAGCCGTCCAGCAGCGGTATAATAAAACACCAATGCATCAGAGCCTTTCCCCAGGCAATTTTGTGTATCCTGAATACCACAACCCGAGTACATTGTCCCATATGCATCAGGAAACAATGCCGCCGGCCGCCATTGCCAATGAAACAAATCGGTTGAAACAGCATGCCCCCAATGCATATTTCCCCATTCTGTACCATATGGATTCCATTGATAATACAGATGATATACACCGTTTGCATATACCAATCCATTTGGATCATTCATCCAACCATATTCAGATGTGAAGTGTATTTTAGGCCGCAGCGCCCCTGTTGTACCGGGCGTCTGGTTTTCCATGCGGATAGCGTCTATCCAAGACTGGGGCTGCCCGGTCATACATATCATTGTTTTTCCCTGATAATCTGAAACTTTTACCGGGGCGTAATAAAGGATATCCCCTGTAAATACCGGCATATCCATTTCATATACCTTATCCCCTTCTACAAACAGTTCTACTTTATCCCTCTGGCCATCTTTACAGACGGGCAGCCAAAAATAATCCGATGAAACCGGTATCTTGGATTCCATTTTCCGCTCGCCCTTCCTTTTAGATATCTGCATGTTCACTTCGTTTGATAATTTCTGCTTGTATCACTGGGTCGAGATTGACAAAATAATCACTATATCCCGCCACCCGTACTAGTAGCGTGCGGTATTTTTCAGGATACTTCTGCGCATTTATCAAATCCTCTTGATTTACCACATTAAACTGGATTTCAAAACAGTCATTTGCCATAAATTCATGAATCAGGTTTTTAACTGCCGTACGCCCCTCCTGAGAACCCATAATGGATTTGCTAAACCGATAGTTGGTTGCAATACCGCCAATACCTGCACGTTGATCAAGCTTTTCTATGGAATACATCACTGACAACGGGCCGTTCCGATCCATCCCCTGTACCGCACCCAAATGTTCAGATAAAGCTTCTCCCTGCCGCCGCCCATCTGGTGTGGCCGATGTGACTTTCCCCAGTTCCCCGTGTTTGATCCATGCAAAATAACTGGGGTGGAAGCTCCCGCCTACACTGGTATGATAGTGCTTCAGTTCAGATTTAATAAACTCGTACAATTCCACGCCCAAACCGTCCGGCTCGGACAAATCGTTTCCAAATTTCGGGCAATTCAGCAAATACTGCCGTATTTCCTCCGCATCTGCAAAATTGGTACGGCAAAGCTCTGCCAATTGTCCCAATGTAATTACTTCCTCGTCATATACCGCTTTTTTTACGGCCGCAAGGCTATCGATGAGGTTGATAAAACCCGGGAAACATGGATATACAAAATTATATTTTGCACCTCCAGCCCCGCTGTCTTTTCCTCTTGCCAGACAATCGTTTAAAAACGCCGATACCAATGGCGATGAGCGATAATGGCTTTTGGCGTACAACATCTCCCTTACCGGAATAAGGTCTGTATGTATGATTTCCGCCGCTACCTTCTTTACCATCGTAAAGAAGGAATCAAATGTCTTTAACTCATCAAGACAAACCGGTATGTCCCGCCCCACATGGCAATCATCCCCATATAACTGCTTTCCGCCGCCCAAAATATACTCAAATAGATCGGAAGAGCGTCGTGTAGGGAAAGAGTGTAGCT
>CALGRC010000150.1 GCA_937959315.1 uncultured Clostridia bacterium
AAGACGGCATACGAGATGTGGTGTTGTGACTGGAGTTCTGACGTGTGCTCTTCCGATCTCCTTATTCGTAGCATAATTCCAAGGACCGACCTCCTTCCGACGTTTGGTATAATCTTTATGCGGACGCATCATCGGTTCATGATGCGAAGTACCCATCACGATACCCATATCGTCTGCCAATTTCCGGCATTTTTCAATCTGGCCATCGTCTATCACATCCACCACTGTGAATACCACTTTAGGGAATACCTGCTTGCTTTCAGCGGCAAAACGCAGCATAGCATCAAACGATGAGGCGCCGTATTTGCTGTTGGTCACTGCCTGGTAGCTGGCAGCATCCGGCGCATTGAGCGAAATGGACATGACATCCACCAGCCCTTCCAGTTCTTTTGCCGTGTGCGCCCGGCCATGGATGAGGTCGGCAAGGCCGTTGGTATTCACCCGG
This sequence comes from uncultured Clostridia bacterium, assembly GCA_937959315.1. Lineage (GTDB taxonomy): Bacteria > Bacillota > Clostridia > UMGS1810 > UMGS1810 > CALGRC01. Next base: position 446 of record CALGRC010000150.1, read on the forward strand.
ATGGGCAGTCCAACCTGCCGCCGCACATAGCGCGCCACTTCCGCCACCACATCCAGCCGTTCCAGCGGTTCGCCGTAGCCGCAAAATACCACTTCTTTAAACCGGGACATATCAAAACTGCCAAATGCCGCAATGATCTCCGCCGCTTCCGGTTCCTCCCCTTCAAACCACAGGCTGCCCGAATCCTTCACACTGTCGCCGTTCTGGCGGATACAAAAGGTACAGGCACACGGACAGCGGTTGGTCACGTTGACATACAGCCCGTCCTCCAATGGATACAATACCGTCATGTTGCTTCACTCCAATCGCATTGCTTTTTTGACGCCCAGCTTGTCAAACGCATAGCCTGCCGCTACAAATACCACCGCGCTGGCCAGCGGCTGGGTTATGCCAAACAGCGCGTTGAACGCCGCCGTTTCCATCCCTACCAAAATAGAATCCGCCACAAAATACCCGGCAATCCCAATCAGGCTCGCCGCCGCCGCTGCCAACAGGTTGCGCACGGTAACCATCCGTTCCGATTTTGCAGTAAACGGCAGCACCAGCAGCGCTTTGATGATAAACGTGGGCAATATATAAATAGGCGCCACCACTGCATCGGCCAAGGACGCGCCAATAGCGGACGCCGCCATGGCATAGGGCGTAGGGAGCATACAGGCCGCAAGGAAAATAAACGCGTCGCCGATGTGGACATATCCGCCGCTCGGGTGCAGCGGCAGCTTAAAAGTCATGGTAGCTACAAAAATAAGCGCGGCAAACAGCGCTGTAAACGTCAATTTTTTGGTCTGTCCCCTCATTGGCAATCCAACTCCTTCAGCAATTTTTCAAAACATATGCCATCCAGCGGCGGGATACCCAATTCCCTGGACAGCCTGGCAGCCTTTGCAATAAAATCAGTTGCCAGGCGCACTGCATAAAATAAATCCTTCCCCAATGTCAAGCAGCCGCACACAATCGAAGCAAACAAATCGCCGGTACCTGAATAGTACACTGGCGTCATATCGGCGCTGCACGCCAAAAGCCGGCCGCCTGAAAATACATAATTACAAACCTGGCCGTCGGTTTTAACGCCAGTAAGTACCACATCGGCCGCTCCAAGGGCAGATATTTTTTCCGCCAAATCCTGCGCCTCATGCCGTGTCAGCGCCTCGCCGGTATACGGCACCCCGCAAAGCAGGCACGCTTCCGTCACATTGGGGGTCACCACATCGGCATGGCACACCAGCCGCCGCATTTGCCCGCACATTTCTGCCGTATAAGTGGAATAAAGGCTGCCGTCATCCCCCATGACCGGGTCGATGAGGACCTTGGTGGTCCCCACCTGAAACCGGTGCAGGAAATCCAGCGCAATATCAATCTGCGCACCGGAACCTAAAAAACCAGTGTATATATAGTCAAACGACAGCCCCAGTTCCTCCCACTTCTGATAATAGGGCTGCATATGGCTGGTGTAGTCGTCGAAATAAAAGGACGGGTACCCGGTGTGGTTGGACAGCACCGCCGTGGGAAGCGCGCAGCACTGGATGCCAAAGGAAGCCAGCACCGGGATTGCCACCGTCAGCGAGCATAGGCTTGCCCCCGATAGATCATTGATTGCCGCAACCTTCCTAAGCGGTCCCATACCCGCACCATCCCCCTTTTGATTTCTTTTATTGTAGCACTGCCGCCAGCCTGTGTCAATTGGAAAAACCCACAAACTATGCGGTATTTGCGGCGGTATACGGGAAAAAAGTATGAAAAAAGCAGGGCGAGCGATGCCCTGCTGACCGGTTTTCCCCTGTAAGACGTTTATGTAGCGCACCGCGCTTTTTAGCGCGGCGGCTGTTTCCTACCCCCGGTATAAAACAGGCTGGATCTGCTTTTGCTCTGCCGCCGCCTCCATCGCCGGTACAATCAGTTCCATACGCGCCACCAGCGAATTGTGCTTATGCTCCGGATCGTCCTGGGTAAACGGGACAAAATACACCCGCTTGCTATTGAGCAGTATGCCAATATTTTTGGCGCTGTTTCCCAACCCATCGTTGGTAGAAACAGCAATCAGCAGCGGATTTTCATTACGCAGGCTGGCCTTTGCCGCCATGGCAACGGATGTATCCGTCACGCCGTTTGCCAGCTTTGCAAGCGTATTGCCCGTACAGGGCGCAATGATAAGCGCATCCAGCAAATTTTTCGGGCCGATAGGCTCGGCCTCCCGGATGGTATGGATAACCGGGTTGCCCGTCATCCGTTCCAGCTCTGCGCGGAAATGCTCCGCTGTACCAAACCGGGTATCGGTGCTGTACGACACCTCGGACATAATGGGAACAATGCTCTTGCAAACGCTGCTGAGGCGCTGTACCTGCGGCAAGACGCTTGCAAAGGTGCAGAAGGAACCGGTCAGGGCAAACCCAATGGTCAGGTCTGCCAGTTTCATATTATACCCCCAAATCGGAAATGATATTGATGATGGTGTGTTTGATAATTTCTCCCGCTGTCTGCGGCGCCACCTTGCCCGGCAGCGACAGCGCAGAAACCGCCTGCAGCCCCAGTGCGTGCGCCGCTTCTAAACGGATACCGCCCGGCGGGGACGCCAAATCAATCAGCAGGCAATCGCTGCGGAGCTGCCGCAGATGTTCTTCTGTAAGGATTTCATGCGGTACAGTATTGAATATCACATCAAAACTCCCCAGTTCGTCAGCCAAATCGGGCAGGTAAATGCCATGATAGCCATAACACCGGATCCAAGACAAATCCTCAAATTTCCTCGCTTCTACATAGGTATCTGCGCCTAAGGCGTCCAGCGTCCTTGCCAAAACCTTCCCCACCCGGCCAAATCCAAGCACCAGCGCCCGGCTGCCATGAAGGGTGACGGGCAGCATCCGCATCGCCAATTCCACCGCCCCCTCCGCAGTGGGGATTGCGTTGGGAAAACGGGCATAAAAAAAGTGGGGCTGCCTGCCCCGCTTTTTTACTGTGCATATGCGTAGGAACCAATAAACAATAACTGGCCGGTTTCATCGTCCCGGATGAAAAAGACAAACGGCCGGTCGGCGCAAAATTCCTTGATTTCCGGCGCCGGTACAGGCGCACTGCCGGCACCCGACGCTACCGCAGTCACCGCCGCCGCTTCGGTGCCAGTTTCATCCACCTCAATATAGGTTTTTTGCAGCACATCCATGATATAGGCATTCCAACCATCGGGCAATACAAACATGGCGTCAAACTGCGCGGCATCCTCATCAAACGCCCGCGCCGCACCTAGTTCTGCCAACGGCCCTTTGAGCGACCGGCTGGTTTCTATACGGAATTTGGGCATGCGGATGTGTACCCTTTCCGGCTGCATCTTTTCAATATAGGCTTCCCAATCCAGCATGCCGCCGGCGGCGGGCAGCGCCACATACATGGCGGTTTTGCCATCCCGGTAAGGCAGCCGCACCATCTGGGCGTCTGCATCCTCGTAATAACCAAACTGTCCCGTCTGCTCCATAAACGGCACCGTATCTGCGGTCCCGCCGCGGCTGGTAAACGTCCCGTCACGGGTCAGCGGCTGTGCAAACTGCGACGCCCACTGCCCCTTCAAATACAGCGCATTGATCAGGCATGCCAAAAAATCCGGCTGTTCCACCAAATCCTGCGTCAAAATCCCCCGGATTTTCCCGTGCGTCTTTTCCGACACCCACCGGCCGGTTTCAGCCACCGCCGTTTGCGGCGTAAATTCCCGTGCAGTGCCATAGAAGGCATCGGCAATGACCTGCCGGTACCCATTTTGAAATACTGCACCGCTTGGATGGCTGGTGTTGAGCCAAATCGAGTTGGCCAGCTCCAGCGTAACCTCCTTCCCGCCGCTGTATGTATCCATCAGCCGCTTCGCATACGCATTGTATTCTTCCAAACTGGATAGGGGAAGCAAGGATACCAACTGCTGCTGTGTCTCCCCTTCAGCCCCGTTGGCCGCCATCGCCAATGCCAGCTCCAGGCTGAGCGGGGAATACAGGAAATTCTCGTCATCCGGCATATACTGCCACAGCCTCCAGGCAACTGAATCGGGCTGGTATGCCCCGCTGCCCGGCGCTCCCTGCCGGTCGGAATGCCGCTGCAAAACATATTCCACAATATGATCTAACGCCGTAACCAATACCGGCCGCAGCGCACTGCTTCCAGCCGCACCCGCCGTCGCCGCGCCCAACAGCACCAAACAGGCCAATAGGGCGCACATCCATTTTTTCATAAGTATCCCACCTTTTTTGCCCTTTTAAGGATGAGACGTTCCCACACACGGTTTTGTTCCCTGTTTTTCCCATTCCCAGGCCAAATTTTCCGCCCGGCAGCGGGTCCCGCGGCCGGACGCCTCGCATGTGACACGGCAGGGTTCCGCCATTTGGCGCAAAAAAACACGGATTCCATCCGGTTCTACCACCATGGATTCCACCGCCGCGCCCACCAGACGGGCTGCCGTTTCCCCATCCAAAAAAAGCCCGCAGGCCCCGGCTTTTTCTGCATCCCGTTCCAGCGCCAGCGCAACCTCCGCCATATCCAGGCCGGCGGCTTTGCAGGCAGCCTCTGCGCAAGAAAGCAATACCGCCTCATGAACAGTCCGCATCCCGCATTTCCCCAGCGCACCCGCCGCCTCCTGCCGTACCCGGCAGCGGCATCCCCAAATACGGTATGGATGCCCGGCAGCGTCCCTGCCGGTACGCGGGACAAACACTTCCCCACACCGGCCGCAATACACCTTTCCCGAACACCAATGCCGTGCCGAATACCGCCGTCCCGTACCGCGGCGGCGTACCAGTTCTGCCTGTACCGCTTCCCACGTTTCACGGTCTATCAGCGCCGGGTGGTGGCTGGGGCAGAATATCCGTTCTTCCTGGCCGCAGTTGGCCATACGCCGGTGGGTCAGGTAGTCCACTGTAACGCTTTTTTTCTGCAAAAGGTCGCCTACATACCGTTCATTGCGCAGCATTTTTAAAATGGACGCCTCCCGCCAACGTTCTGCCCGCGGCGGACGGATCCCCCGCGCGTCCAATTCCCGGGCAATCTTTCCCGCCCCCATTCCGGATAAATAAAGGGAAAATATCAGCCGCACCACCGCGGCCTCGGCCTGGTTGACGGTAAGGACGCCCTTTTGTATGTCAAACCCATAGGTATGGCCAAAGGCAACCCCGCGTTCCATCGACCGCCTCTGCCCCCATTTGACCCGCTCAGAAGTTTTCCTGGATTCTTCCTGCGCCACGCTTGCCATGATGGATAAACGGAATTCCCCGTCCCCCTGCCGCGTATCAATGCCGTCGTTTAAAAACAGCACCCCCGTCCCATACTCCCGCAGCAGGCGGGTATAACGCAGCGCGTCCACCGTGTTGCGCGCGAACCGGGATACCTCTTTGGTCAAAACCAAATCCAGTTTCCCGTCGGCACAGTCATCCACCATACGTAAAAAGGCCGCGCGCTTCCTGGTAGAAGTGCCGGTCACCCCTTCATCTGCATAAATACCGGCAAAGGCCCAACCGGGATGCGACCGGATCACCTCTTCAAAATACGCCTGCTGGCTGCGCAGTGAATGGATCTGGTCATCTTGGTCGGTAGATACGCGGCAATAGGCGCATACCCGCAGCTTCATGGCAACGGGGGCCTCTGCCCGGTTACCATATGGTACTGGGCAGCCGTCAGCCTGCCCTGCTCCAGCAGCCAGCTTGCTGCAGCCAACCGCGCCTCCCGCACAATCTGCCGCTTTTGCTTTGCCGTCCACCCTGCCTGTTTCATTGCACCGCCCCCCTATTTACCAGTTTATGGGCGATTTCGTGAAATATCACCAAAAGAAGGCGGGAATTTTGCCCAATCCGTCAAAATATCAGGCTAGCGGCGGTTTCCGCTTGAAAATCCTGTGGGTTCATTATAAAATAAATGTATTCTTTCAAAGAAAAGGAGAGGGACTATGGAAAAACTATTCAAACTCAAAGAGCACGGTACTACGCCGCGCACCGAGGTTGTTGCCGGATTCACCACCTTTTTATCCATGGTGTACATACTGGCAGTCAACCCCAGCATTTTGGCAGACGCCGGCATGGACCCCGGCGCAGTCTTTACTGCAACGGCCATTTCAGCAACGCTGGCGACCCTGTGCATGGCGTTTTTCGCCAATTATCCGGTTGCGCTGGCCTCTGGTATGGGGTTAAACGCCTATTTTGCCTATTCGGTCTGCGTCCCCATGGCACAGGCCGGTGTTACCGATCCCTGGACCATCGCTTTGACGGCGGTTCTGGTAGAAGGTATCATTTTCATTATATTATCCCTGTTTAAATTCCGCGAAACGCTGGTCAACAAGGTCCCAGCCAACCTAAAACTGGGTATCACGGTCGGTATTGGCCTGTTCATCACCATTGTGGGCTTAAAGGGCGCAGGCATTGTCATCAGCGACCCATCGACGCTGGTCAACATGGGGACGGTCACTTCGCCGCAGTTTGCACTGGCCATCATAGGGCTTATCATCATTGCCATCCTGCATCACCACAAGGTGCCCGGCTCTATTTTGTGGGGGATTTTAATCACTTGGGTTTTAGGGATGGTTGCCCAGCTTATTGGCTGGTACAAGGTGGATGTGGACGCAGGCGCCGCCTCGCTGTTCCCGGATTTTTCCAACTACAGCTTCCTTCCGGCAGCCCCGGCAATGTTCCAATTTAATTTTTCGTATGTCACCAGCCACGCATTGGAATTTGCGGTGATTGTATTTTCTTTCCTGTTTGTCGATATCTTTGACACGGTTGGCACACTCATCGGCGTGGCGGATAAGGGCAAGCTGCTGGATAAAGACGGCAACCTGCCCCGCGCAGGCGGCGCGCTGATGGCCGACGCCGTAGGTACCGTTGTGGGCGCATGCCTGGGCACCTCTACCGTTACCAGCTATGTGGAATCCAGTGCAGGCGTGGCACAGGGCGGCCGTACCGGCCTGACAGCAGTCGTGGTTGCCGGGCTGTTCGTCGTCGCGCTGTTCCTGTCCCCCATCTTCCTGGCCATCCCCGGTTTTGCTACCACGCCGGCGCTGGTATTTGTGGGCCTGCTGATGATTGGGTCGGTCAAAAAAATGACGTTTGACGGCGACATTGCCGACGTCATCGGCGGTTTTATGGCCATCATCATGATGCCGTTTACCTATTCCATTGCAAATGGGATTATGTTCGGTATCATCACTTGGGTTATCTTAAAGCTGTGCACCGGCAAGGTGCGCGACATCCATCCGGTCATGTGGGTCTCGTTTGGCCTGTTCATGCTCCGCATTATCACCTTGGCTTTGCAGGCCGCGGGAATTTAACAGAAAGAAGGAACATGCATGTTACAACGGTCGTATCAACTACAGGTGGCAGGGCTGACGCGGGAACTGCCGCTCTGCCGCGTGGCGGACGATTTTTACATTGCGGCGTTTATCATGTTTGGCGATGTGGAACTGACCGAACGCTGCGCGGCGGCGCTGCTGGAAAAAGCGCCGGCCTTTGACATCATGGTAACAGCGGAATCCAAAGGCATCCCGCTGCTGTATGAAATGGCGCGCCAGGCAGGACGGAATTATTACATCGTCGCCCGCAAAGGGCCAAAACTGTATATGCGCGACATCTTGACTACCGAGGTGGATTCCATCACCACCGACCACAAACAAATATTGTGCATTGGCGGCCAGGAGGCAGACGCTATGCGCGGCAAACGGGTATTGATTGTGGATGACGTCATTTCCACCGGTGAATCGCTGGCTGCTATGGAAACGCTCATCCGCCAGGCAGGCGGCGAAGTGGCTGGAAGGATGGCGGTACTGGCTGAAGGCGACGCCATCGGGCGGAAGGATATCATCTGTTTAGCCCCGCTGCCCGTCTTTCACGCCGACGGCACACCCATTGCATGAAAAACCCCCATCCAGTTTGGATGGGGGTTTTTCGTCCCATTCCCAAACGCAGTGGGGATTGCGTTTAAGACGGTAAGTTCTTCCCGTTCAAAATAATCCACAATGGGGATATTGTAAATCTTCCCAAGATTCTGGATTTTAAGGGTGATTTTCCCGCCAATGAGCCATTGGTTTTTGCGCATTTTTTTAAATAGCTCATAAAAATAGATTTTCCCGTCATACAACGGCGTACGTACGGTGATATCGTCGTTGGTAACGGGCAGGCCGGCGATTACCATATCGCGGCCGGCCAATGCACCGTCCAAATCAGGCGCTTTCACCACCGCCGGGTCAAACAGGACGTCTTGGTTAAACCCAAACGTTGCCACGTCAAACCCATCGTGTGCGAAACTGTTGGCCAGCGCCACAATGCGCAGGTCGCCGCCCAATACAAGAAATTTTTTGCTATACACCCTATCAGCCCCCTTTGTACAAAACCAATGCCGGCAACAGCGGCTACTAATAGCATATGCCCGGCAGCGCATTTGTGTGTACGCCGGACGGGAAGGAATTTCTGTTTACAAGCTGCGGCCTGCATGGTATAATAACCGTAACAAAAACACCAAAAAGGAGGCGGTAAGAATGAAACGGCTCTATAAAATTGAGGAAGGAAAGAAAATCTGCGGCGTCTGCGGCGGCGTAGCGGAATATTTTAATATTGACCCAAGTATGGTACGCATTTTATGGGCAGTGCTTTCCGTTTTTTACGGCGTAGGTATCGTACTGTATCTTGTTGCAGCTTTTGTATTGCCATACAAGCACCAGATTCCCGGCGATTAACTGGGATACAGCTTGCAGCAGCCATTTTTATCAAATATGTGGGACTGCCCAATGCGGCGGCCCCGTTTTTTTATATGCAAAATGCCGGTCGCCGCCGTTTTTCGATACCAAATACTATCAATTGACGAAGCATAAATAGCTCTATATTTATACAGCTTTTTAGGTTAGGATATACTACTATATGAGGTGATAAAAATGGCTTATTTGGATATCGAACGGTTACTGAAAGAACAGAACAAAAGTAAATACCAGTTAGTAGAGGCGCTGGACAGCAACTACACCATTGTCAACAACATGATTGACCGCAAAACAGCCAGCATTTACATGAAAACCATCGACAAGCTCTGCGATTTCTTTGATTGTGAACCAGGCGATTTGATTAAACGGTAAACCCCTTGATTTCTGCTGCATCTTATGGTATACTAGACGCAAAGCACGGGAGGCGGAAGCAACGATGGAAGGCGGCTATGTAACGCTGCGCGGGGAAGCGGCGGCGGAAATTATGGAAAAGAAGTCACGGTTCCTTGCAGCAATGGCGCACACCGAAACACTGGAAGACGCCATGGCCTTTGTTGCGCGTATCCGCAAGCAGCACTACAACGCCACCCATAATGTATATGCCGTCCTCTTGCGCGATGGGTTTCAAAAATACAGCGACGACGGCGAGCCATCCCGCACAGCCGGCTATCCGGTACTGGAACTGCTGGCAGCAGAAGGCATAACCGACTGCGTATGTGTGGTAACCCGTTATTTCGGCGGCACTTTGCTGGGCACCGGCGGGCTGATCCGCGCCTATAGCCGGGCCGCCAAAGAGGCCCTGGAAAAAGCACCCCTTTATAAAAAGGTATTGTGCGACCAGGTGCAAATTACTACGCCCTATACATTTTTAAGCAAACTGGAACATATACTAAAGACAGAATGCTACCCGGTGCTCAACACCGCCTATACACAGGAAGCCGCCGTAACGGTTTTATCGGAATGCCCGCGCACCGCGCGCTTGTATGGCGCCATAGAAGAAGCGTTTGGCGCCGCGGTGGAAATCAAAACCATCCAGACTGCATATCATGAACAAATACAATAAGCAAAGGAGTGTACAAACTATGTCAACCGTTGTAAAGCTCAACGCCGGCAACTTCAACGAGCTGGTAATGGAAAACAGCCAGACTGTTCTGGTGGATTTTTACGCTGACTGGTGTGGGCCGTGCAAAATGCTGGCCCCAGTCATCGACGAGGTGGCGGATGAACTTGCCGGAAAAGCGGTTGTTGGCAAACTCAACATCGATGAAGCACGTGACCTTGCCATCGAATATCAAGTGGCTTCCATCCCGACGCTGATGGTTTTCAAAGGCGGCGCCGTGGTGGAAACAATGGTAGGCGCACGGCCGAAGGCAGATATCCTGCGTGCGGTGGAATCCCACGCCTAAAAACAATGACACAGCCAACACCCCTGCCCAAACCGGCAGGGGTGATGTTGCACATTACGAAAAGCAGGTGAACAGCAAGCAATGGCAAACAAAAAAATCAGCTATATCCTCATTTTTTTCAGCGCCCTGTTTTTATTGCTGATTGTCTACTTAACGACAATCGATTTATATTACCGCGATGAATATGCTTCCAACAACCTCAACGCACGCTCCGTCGCACGGGAGTCCAATATTTTGCGCGGCAGCATTTACGACCGAAACGGGGAACCGCTGGCCTACAGCAAAATGGACGGGGATGTGCAAAAGCGCTATTACCCCCATTTATCCCTTTATTCGCATGTTATCGGATATTCCTCCAAAACCTATGGCAAATCGTTGCTGGAGAAATCATACAATGCCGACCTGCTGGGCGAGGATAACCTTAACGCCATGTTCAATCTCAAAAACCTGCTCAAAGGGGAAATATCCACTGGCAATAGCCTGACGCTAACCATTGACCACCCGACACAAAAAAGGGCGGATGAACTGATGAGCGGCTACAATGGGGCGCTGGTGGCCATAGAGCCGCAGACGGGCGCTATCATTTCTATGGTCAGCAAGCCCGATTTCAACCCCAATGAAACCTATTTAAACGAGAGCTGGAGCACCCTCTCCAACAGCCCCGATTCCCCCTTTCTGACCCGCGCCACCATGGGGCTCTATCCGCCTGGCTCCACCTATAAAATGGTTACGTCTGCGCTCATTTTAGAGCAAGGGCTGGGCGATACCATCGTAAACGATACCACCGGGAGTGTGGATATCAGCGGGCATACCATTAAAAACACACGCGGGAATGTATATGGGGAAACCAGTTTGGCTTCCGCCTTCCGCAATTCCAGCAACGTCTATTTTGCCGATGTGGGCAGCCAAATCAAAACAAACGCGCACCAGGATATTGCCAAACGGTTCCAGTTTAATCAGGATTTGGGCTTTTCTTTCCCCTATAACAAAAGTAAATACCAAACGGGAAATATGTCCAAAGTGGAAACGGCCATGGCTTCCATCGGGCAGGGCAAAACACTTTTGACCCCGCTGCATTTGGCTATGATTACGGCAGCCATTGCCAACGACGGCACTATGATGCGTCCCTATCTGGTATCCGAAGTCAACGCTCCCACCGGATTTGCCGTAAAAACCGCCAAGCCGTCTACGCTGGCACAGCCAGTGACTCCAACCATTGCCCGGCAGGTAAAGGATATGATGCTGGATGTGGTGGAAAACGGTACCGGCGGCAATGCCAGAATCCGGGGCATAGAAGTGGGCGGCAAAACCGGCACGGCTGAAAACGAAAAAACGGCCGACGACCCCGAACGCACCCATGCGCTGTTTGTGGCCTACGCACCCTACGACGATCCGCAGATTGCCGTAGCGGTCATTTTGGAATACGCGGGCAATACCGGCGGTTCCATTGCCGCGCCCATTGCGCGCGAAGTCATCCGCACCTATCTTGGCGTATAGCTTGCATAACCTTCTCTGCCGCCGCATACACTCTACCAAGGGGTGAAATCTATGTTTCGCGCATCGGAATTCAAATCCAAAGAGGTTATCAATATCACAGACGGGGAACGGCTGGGATTTGTATACGACCTGGAAATTGACATGCAAACCGGGCATATCCGCTCCATTATTGTCCCAGGGCGGGAACGCCCCAAACTATTTTCCAAAACTGAAGGGTTGGTCATCCCCTGGAACTGTATTTGCAAACTGGGGGAAGATATCATATTGGTAGATACCCAGCAGGCGGGATAACCCCGCCGGCACAGAGGGCTTAGGCCCTCTTTTTTGTTTGCACAAATCATATCCTGGCCTGTATGATTTTCCTATCTTCGCAAATACTATAACCAGTTCATCACCGGCAGTTGATGTTTACGGATATGCGGCTTTGGGAGGATGGGTACATGGAATGCAATCATTTTACCGGCGTGCCGGTACGGATTCAGGATACCGGCAAAACTATGGGCGTCGTCGCAGATTTGGTGGTTTCGCTGGGGGACGGCGCCCTGCTGGGGTTTTTGGTGCGCAGCGGGACGTTGATGAAAAAAACCCGGTTTTTAAAGGCGTCCGACGTACTGCGCCTGTCTGTATACGCCATTGATATCCCCAACGCGGCGGTACTCAAACCATACCGCAACAGCCAGGCGCTGCGCTGGCAAAACGACCTGCGCGGGAAAAAAGTATACGACATCTGCGGCAAACGCATTGGCAGCATTTACAACCTGGAATTCTCCGACGAGCTCACGCATATTGCAGGGGTGGTGGTCACCGATGGCATTGCACAGGATGTGACCGGCGGCCGGCGCACCATCCGGCCGGATGAACTGAAAGCGGATACCAACGGTTTTGTAGAAAGGAGCAAACGGACATGTCAAGCAAAGGATTCACCACCGGATTGATTGCGGGCGCAGTCCTCGGCGCTGCCGTCGGGATGATTGCAGACCCTGTCAAAGACAAACAGCATAAAAAAATGATGCGAGACAAAAACCACATGTTTAAAATGATTGGCAGCGCCATTGACGACCTGATGCATATGTAACAGCCGGTATTTCGTCCGCGGGTCTTCCGCGGCGGTACATATAGTAGACGAAAGGGGATTCCGGCGCATGACAGGGCAAACAGGAAAACGGCTGGCAATGGGCCTGCTGCTATTGATTACAGCCGCCGTCCTGTTCTTTATTTGGAAACCGCTGTTACAGGCGTTGGAACCAGTTTTTATGGGGCTGGCCATCGCCTACCTGGCAGCGCCGTTTGTGCGGTGGCTGGCCGACCGCGGCGTTCCGCGCGTATGGGGGATTTTGCTGTTTTTCCTGCTGTTTTTAGGCTTCCTGGGGCTTGTAGGGCTGCTGGTGATTCCGCAAATTATCAGGAATATATCCGATTTGCTTTCCGTTTTACCCATTTATATGGAAAAATGGAGCAATTTTTATCATACAGTCATCAAAGAATTGCTGGGCGAGGACCTCATTCGCCGCGGGATGGATGCGCTGGATTTCGGAAATTCTGCCAAGCAGTTGTTGTCCGCCGTCGCCGCCGGCGTCACCGGTACCGTGCTGTTTGCTGCCAACCTGGTGGCCGGGATGGTCGTGGCCTTTTACATCCTGCTGGACACTACCCGCTTCCGCGACGCCGCGCTGTCGCTCATCCCCCGCAATAAACGCGGGTGGTGGGTCTCGCTGTTCCGGGACCTGAGCGCTGTGCTATCGGGATTTTTGCGCGGGCAGCTTTTGGTCGCGGCTTTCATTGGTATATCATCTGCCATCGGGCTGGCGCTGATGGGGGTGCGCTACAGCGCGCTTTTGGGCTTCATCGCCGGCGTGCTGGATATGATCCCCTGCTTCGGCGCCGTGCTGGGCGCCGTCCCGGCAGTACTGGCGGCATGGACGGGCTCCCCTCTGCGCGCCTTTCTGGCGGCGCTTTTGTTCCTTGCCCTTCAGCAATTTGAATCCAATATCCTGTCCCCCCGGATTGTCGGGGACAGCGTCGGCGTCCATCCAGTGGCCATTATGGTGGCAGTACTGACAGCCGGCGCCCTGTTTGGCGTCGCCGGCCTGTTTTTTGCCGTGCCCGCCGCCGGCATGCTCAAAATCCTGCTCTACCGCTTTTTGGATTGGTATATCAAAGAACCGTCGTAAGCGATTGAAATTCCCGCAGAAATATGATAAAATAATGGCATCCTATTATTTCCGGAGGGGATACATATGAAAAAAACCGTTTGTATGCTGCTGGCTGTATGCCTGTTGGCGGCAGGGCTGGGAGTCATCCCGGCATATGCAGAATCCAGGCCAAGGGAAGACTTTATATGGCGCGCACAGTTAGACGACTCCTTCTTGCAGCCGGAAAATGCATGGGTATTTGATTTATCAGAAAACGGGCTGCTTATTTTGGAGCTGAAAACCTACGGTACCGAGTACGGCCCTCCTTATGCGGCAGAACTCAGCAATACACGCTATTCCTGTATTGGCTACCGTCCAAACCTGGATGCCTTTTGGAACCTCCGGTTTTCCTTGGAAAACTTAAAGATGGCAGAATCCGCACGGGGCCCTTCAGACTATGCGGTTCCCCGGGATGCAAAAACCTCCAACTATTTGATGGCAGAAGTGATAAACGGCAGCACCGATACCCAAACCATCCGGCTGTGGATGAGTGACGACGAAACCAATACCGACCCGGCAGACGCCAAATCCTCTGTTGTCACGGCAACGGCAATGGAATACAAATACATCAAAAGCGAAGAAATCGACCGGGAACCAATTGACGTCCTCGCCTATAAAGAACAGGATGAGAAAATACTTGCCCATAAAACAGAGGAAATACGAAGATACGGATATTATATTCCCAGAGACCCCGTAAAAAAAGCTCCAAGTTATAATATTTTCAACCAAACATACACAGAACACGTAGCAAAGAAGCCTGTCTACATTGACCCGCTCAAAGGGGAGCTGACCGGCATTACATATGCCGTTTCTGCCGCAGGCGCCGGGCAGTTTACCACCGATACCAAAGAGCAGGATACCACCCTTTCCAATAACAAGCGGCTGACCTTCACCGCGGTCAACGCCGCAAGGACGCAAAACGGCGAACCTGCCGCCGACGCACAGTTGCTCCATGTCCGCGGCAATGCCGGCGAACGGCTGTACAAAGCCAACTGGAAGGCCGTTTTGCCATACACCGCTGGCAGCACCAAACGCACCATCCGCGTTGGCTACCGGCTCGCCAAGCAGTTTGAACCCGGCCTGTTTGAATTCCAGCCGCAAAACCCCAGCACCGTGCTGGACCTCGTCTTTGACAGCGCAGCGGATACGGTATGCAAAGAAGCGGTCCTCTACTGGACGGACGGCAACGAATACCATATCCCCATCACCCAGCTTACCTGCGCGGGCAACTTCATAGAGCGCTACCTGCCCGTATTATATGGAAGCGAAGCACAGCAGCTGATACAAAAGCTAAACCCGCAGCAGCAAACGGCAGATACGCCGGATGCAGATGAAATTGCCGAACGGCTGCAATCGCTGGGCCTGTTTGCAGGCACCGATACCGGATTTGATTTGGACAGCCCCTTTACCCGCGCACAGGGGACCGCCATGCTGGTACGGCTGATGGGGATGGAAACAGCGGCAATGGGCTCATCTGCCGGCACCGGTTTTTCCGATGTGCCCAACGGGCACTGGGCGGCGCCATATGTCAGCTATTGCGCGCGCAACGGTATCACCAAAGGCACCAGCGAAACCACCTTTTCCCCTGATGAGCCAATGACCGGGGCCCAGTATGCCGCACTGCTGCTGCGCGCCATGGGATATACCGAAGCACAGCCAGACACAGCATTGCAGGAAGCTGCCGCACACGGTATGCTGACCCAATCCCAGCTGCAGCGGCTGCTCCAAACGCCAGCGCCTTTTTCGCGCGGCGGTATGATAGAACTGTCGTGGGGCGCGCTCAAAACAGCGGGCGCAAACGGCGCTTCCCTGGCTGATTCCTTGATCACGCGCGGCGTTATTACCAAAGAACAGGCAGAACAGACCAAGCTCCAGGCGCCGCAACCGGTAGCTAAATGGAAGGAATCAGACCTCCGTACACTGACCGGCGGGATTCTGGAGTTCTAATTCCCGCCATACAAAAACCACCGTCCCAAAAGGGACGGTGGTTTTTGTATGCAGCAGAACCGGGGGGAGGGGGCCATATCATTCTGTGCCTTCCGTATCGATATGACACGCAAAACCCGCCTGCCATATCCGGTGGTTCCATTGCCCAGCCGTTCCAGATATTGATGGTTGATATATCTTACGATATACGCTATGATATATACATCAGCCGGGGCGACGGGTTGACACAGAGAGCGGAACACATTGTGACGGGGCAGTATGGGTTTGCTCTTTTGTGTGACACATCTGTTGCATTGGCGATAGGGACAGCTTCAGCAGACAGGAATGTGATACAGAGGACCAAACACACCGTAACTTTTATAAGGAGGAGTTTTGTTCATGTTTAAGTTTAGAAGATTCGTTTCATCTCTCGTTGCATCTTCCATGGCACTGACAATCGCAGCGACCACCGCTTTTGCGGCAGTCCCAAACGACGTGGCAGGCACCAAATATGAAGAAGCAGCCGAAGTGCTCGGCGTCCTCGGCATTATGGTCGGCGACAAGGACGAAGGTACGTTCCGTCCGGATGATGCCATCATCCGTTCTGAGGTTACCAAAGTCGGCGTTGCATCGCTGGGCCTGCTGGGTGTAGCAGATGTTTCCAACGGCCCGACGAAATTCCCGGACGTTGTGGAAAACCACTGGGCAAACGGCTTCATCAATGTTGCTTCCAACCAGAACTTAATCATCGGCGACGATGACGGTTCCTTCCGTCCTGACGAACAAATCACCTACGCCGAAGCAGTCACCATCCTGGTCCGCGCGCTGGGCTACGAACCGCGTGCACAAGCCAAGGGCGGGTTCCCGACCGGGTACCTGGTAACGGCCTCTGACATCGGCTTAACCAAAAACGTTTCCGGTTCTGCCGACCAGCCCATTTCCCGCGGCGACGTGGCACAACTGGCGTTTAACGCCCTGACCATCAACCTGATGGAGCAGGTGGGCTTTGGCAGCGACATCAACTACGAAGTGGTTGACAAAACCCTGTTGGAAGATAAACTGGATGTAACCAAGGTGTTGGGCCAGGTTACTGCGGTTGGTTCTTCCACCATCACCGGCGACAGCAACTTAAACGACGATGAAATCAAAATCGGCGACACCGTGTACAAAACCGGTAATGCAGACGTCCGTGAGATCCTCGGCTTTAATGTTGCAGCCTATGTCCGGGAAGACCCCAGCACCGGCGACATGGTATTGCTGCTGGCGCGCCCGGAAGCAAATAAAAACAACGTTGTAAGAGTAGCGGCAGATAACATCGCGGAAATTGTCAATGAGGACGATCAGAAAGAACTGCACTACTGGATCAACGAAGAAACCGACAAGAAACCCACCAAAGCAACCATTGAAACTGACGCAAAAGTGATGTACAACGGCAAAACCGGCAGCTTTGAAGATTTCAAAGATATTGCATCTGGTTCCATCACGCTGCTGGATTCAGAAGACAACGGCAAATACAATGTAGTATTTGTAAATGAAACCACCAACCACGTGGTTGACGAAGTCATCGCAAGCTCCCACAAGGTCACCGATAAATACGGCCAGAAAACATTGGTGCTGGATCCGGAAGACAAAAACCTGTCCTTCACCATTGAAAAAGGCAACGAATTCATCGGCATTGAAGACCTCCAAGAATGGGATGTCCTGACCCTGACCAAGAGCAAGGATGAAGAGCTGATTCACATTGTAGTGAGCAACGAAAGCGTCACCGGGAAAGTCACCGAGGTAGACGACGAACGTGTGTTCATCAATGGCGAAGGCTACAAAGTAGCAGCTAACTACACCGAAGGTGTAAAACTGGAAGACGAAGGTACGTTCTACCTCGACGCAGAAGGCAAAATTGCCGCTGTCAACTCGGAAAGCACCATCAGCAGAAACTATGCGTACCTGGCAGATATCGGCCTGTCCAACGGCTTGGATAAAGTACTGGATATCAAATTGTTCACCATGGACGGCGAAACCCAGGTGCTCAAATCCAGCGAAAAAATCCGCGTCAACAGCCAGAGCAACCTGACGCCGGAAGCGGCACTGACCGCCATCCAGGGCGAAGGAGACGCTGCGGCTGGGCAACTGATTACCTTTGAAACCAACAGCGACGGCAATGTATACCGTATCAACACTGCATCCGAAGGAGAGATCAACGAAGATCAGTTTGTAAACAACATGAGCGAAGACGGTGTAGTATACAAAGCCGCTTCCAAGAAGCTGGTCGGTTCTACCATGAGTGTCAACGTAACCAGCGACACCATTGTATTCGACATCCCGGAAGGCAAAACCGATACCAAAGATTTCTCAGTCCGCAAGCCGGATTTCTTCACCAACGACGACCAGTATGACGTACTTGTGTTCGACGTGAAAGAAAACATGAATGCAGGGGTTATCATTGTAACCAATGCAACCGGCCAGGCAAGCGAGGAATCCCCGATTGCAGTTGTTGATAAAATCACCCAGACCAAGAATGAAGACGGTATGGATATTGAAAAGCTGTACGCTTACCAGAACGGCGAGCTCATCACAGTGAATACCAGCGAAACCGGTATCCTGGTTAAAGGCGACGACACCCGCAGCACTACCCCGCTACAGCAGGGCGACTTGATTCAGTTCAAGACCAACGCCAAAGGCGAAATCGACGCCATCACGGTATTGTTCGATATCACCACCAAGGAAACCGAAGAGGCAAACACCATTTCGGAAGACCTGCAAACCGTTTACGGGAAAGTGGTTAGAAAGTTCTCTGACTCCTTCAACCTGCAGGTAAACAGCGACGCTGTCAACAACTACAGCATTGGAGACGCAGACATCTACGTGGTTGACACCACCAAATCCAAAAACCAGGTGCAGGTCGGCGACGCCGGCGACATCCAGCGGTATGACGAATCGGATCCGGAACGTGTATTCGTCCGTATCTACAAAGACGTTGTACAGGAAATCGTCGTCATCCGGTAAAAACCTGTTCCGCCAAAAAGACAGGGTGCAACAAGCACCCTGTCTTTTTTACATATGCCCTTCCATCAGCGCCGCCACAGCAGCAGCACCAGCACCGCCGCCAGCAGCATACAGCAGGCCCAAACGGCGCGCAGCGAAAATACGCCAATGAGCAGCGCGCCAAAAAACGCGCCGGCGGCAAACGCTAGAATAACCAGCAAGTACCGCCCGCTGCGCACAGCAGCCGCCCGGTCCCTTTCACACACCCAGGTGTAAATCCCCTGCGCCGCCTGCCGCAGGTTGTTGGTGCAAAAAGTAGTGGCATAAGGCGCGCCGCCCACTTTTCGGAAGGTATTGTACTGCATAGAACACAAAAAAGATACCGTCACAGTCGTGACACTGCTTGGCACCCAGCGCGGCAGCAGCCCCAGTACAAACAGCAGGGCAATTTCTATCCCCATTAGGATAGGTTCCCATGCCAAAAGCTGGCGCGCACTATATTTGCGGCACATATGGGTGGAAATAAGGATACCCAGCACAAACGCCAGGATGGGCGTGGGGTAAAACAGCGCCTGCCGCACATTTCCGGCGGCAAGGGAAAGCGCCATCAGCACCAGATTCCCGGTCTGCGCATTGGCAAATACCCCGCCGTGCAGCAAATAGGTGTAACTTTCCAAAAAACCACCCACCATAGACAGCAGCAGCCCTACTGCCAGTGTTTCCTGTGCCGGAATGCCCTGCGCCGGCCTTTTTGATTGCCCCATAGCTTCCCCTCCCGCGAAATTCCAGACAGATGGCCTGTCATTACTGTAAAAAAGGCGTTCCATACTAGGAACGCCTAAACGCTTGCCGGCCAGTACTATTTTGCCCAGCTCATCATTTTCCGCAGCTCGGCGCCCACCTTTTCCAACTGATGGTCTGCCTCTATGCGGCGTTTGGAAATAAAATACGGGCGGTTGCACTTGTTTTCGTTGATCCAGTTGCGCGCAAAAGTGCCTTCCTGGATGTCCTTGAGCACCTGCTTCATGGCCTTTTTGGTATCCTCGGTGATAATCTTCGGCCCGGTCACATAATCACCGTATTCCGCCGTATCCGAGATGGAATAGCGCATCATGCTGAAACCGCCCTGGAAAATAAGGTCAACAATCAGTTTCATCTCATGGATGCACTCAAAATAGGCGCTTTCCGGCTGATAGCCAGCTTCCACCAGCGTTTCAAAGCCCGCTTTCATCAGGGCCGTCACGCCGCCGCACAGCACTGCCTGCTCGCCGAACAGGTCGGTTTCCGTTTCCTCTTGAAAGGTGGTTGCCAAAATACCGGCACGCGCGCCGCCAATGCCCGCCGCATACGCCAGGCCAATGTCAGTTGCATGCCCGGTCGCGTCTTGGTACACCGCAATGAGGTCAGGCACGCCTTTGCCTTCCAGATACTGGCTGCGCACCGTGTGGCCCGGCCCTTTCGGGGCAATCATCACAACATCTACATCAGCCGGCGGTACAATCTGCTGATAGTGGATGTTAAACCCATGCGCAAACATCAGCATATTGCCCGGCTTGAGGTTTGGCTTGATGCTCTCTTCATACAGCGCAGCCTGCTTTTCATCGTTGATGAGGATCATGATGATATCCGCCTGCTTTGCCGCCTCTGCCGATGTGGTAACCGGCAGGCCGGCAGCTTCTGCCTTTGCCCACGACTTGCTTCCCTCATACAGGCCGACAACCACATCAACGCCGCTGTCATGCAGGTTGAGCGCATGTGCATGCCCTTGGCTGCCGTAGCCGATGATGGCTACTTTTTTGCCTTTGAGCATATTGATGTCACAGTCTTTTTCGTAATAGATTTTTGCCATAGTTCCTGGTTCCTCCTTAAAATATATAATTTTTATGTAAGCGGCCGAGAGGTCCCGGTCAGTTGATGGTCTGTGCGCCCCGTTCAATGGCAATCATCCCGGTGCGCACCATTTCAATGCGGCCGTATGGCTCCACCATATCGTAGAGCGCGTCAATCTTGTCGGTGGTACCGGTAATTTCGATGGTAAGCGACGTCTTTGCCACATCGATGATTTTACTGCGGAAGATATTGCTGATTTGGATAATTTCCTGACGGGATTTGGTGTCCAGCCCCAGCACTTTAATGAGCGCCAGTTCCCGGCACACCACCTCGTCGTCCTTTAAGTTTTTCACCTTGATGATGTCAATGAGTTTATTGAGCTGCTTGGTGAGCTGCTCCAACAGGTATTCGTCGCCGTTGGCAATGATGGTAATGCGCGACCGGCCCAAATCGTCGGTGGTGCCGACCGCCAGCGAATCAATGTTGAACCCGCGCCGGGAAAAAAGCCCCACCACCTTGGAAAGGACGCCGGCCTTGTTTTCCACCAGCACCGATAAAATATGCTTGCTCATACGCTTTGCCCCTCCCTCAGATTACAATGTTGGCTCCATCGGATCCACCATAATTTCCACCAGGTAACTGCCTTCGGCCTCCAGCGCGGCTTTGAGTGCCCCTTCCAGCTTGTCCTCGTCACTCACCCGCACCGCCGGGATGCCATATGCGGCGGCCAGCGTTTGGAAATCCGGGTTGCCGTCCAAAAACACGCCGTAATACCGGCCCTGGTAATGATTTTTCTGATATTCCCGCACCATACCCAGCCGGCCGTTGTTGTATAAAATAATTTTGACATCCACGCCCCATTGGCGCATGGTTGCCATCTCCTGCAAATTCATCTGGAAACTGCCGTCGCCGGCAAAGCAAAGAACCGTCCTGTCCGGGCACCCCACCTTGGCCCCGATGGCCGCGGGCAGCCCAAAGCCCATGGTGCCCAGCCCGCCGGATGTCAAAAAGAGGTTGGGGCTTTGAATCAGCGCCTGGTTGGACGCCCAAATTTGGTTTTGCCACACCTCGGTGGATACAATTCCTTCCCCGCCGGTGAGCTGATTAACCACCTCTACCACCCGCCGCGGGTTGACAAACCCATCCTGCTTGGAAAAGGCAGCCGGCGTATTGCGGATTGCCAAAATTTCCGACTTCCAATCATCGTCCATCTGGATGGAATAGGAAAACCCGTTGAGCTTTTCCACAATATCCCGCACATTGCCCACCACAGGGATACCCGCCGCCAGGTTTTTCCCAATTTCCGCCGGGTCA
This sequence comes from uncultured Clostridia bacterium, assembly GCA_937959315.1. GTDB lineage: Bacteria > Bacillota > Clostridia > UMGS1810 > UMGS1810 > CALGRC01. Next base: position 22,297 of record CALGRC010000150.1, read on the forward strand.
ATGTCAATGTGGATAACGGTGATGTCCCGTTTGGCAAATACATCGGTATTGTTGATGGTGCGGTCGCCAATGCGCGCGCCGATGACTATGAGCGTATCACAGCTATGCACCGCCCGGTTGGCGGCCTTTTTCCCATGTGTGCCCAGCATGCCGAGGCAAAGCGGATGGTCGGTAGGCATGACGCCCAGCGCCATCATGGTATTGGCCACTGGGATGCCGGTCTTGTCCGCAAAGCTGCGCAAGGCTTCATACGCGCCGCCGTTTACACAGCCGCCGCCCGCCAAAATGACCGGCCGTTTGGCGGCGTTGATGGCCTCGGCCACCCGCTTGATTTGCAAATCGTTCCCCTTGTAGGTTGGCTTATAACCCGGAAGCTTAGCCGGATGCGGCTTTTGATAATCAATCAGTTGCAGCTGCACATCCATCGGGATATCGATGACCACCGGCCCCGGCCGCCCGGTAGAGGCGATATAATACGCATCCTCCACAATCTGCGGCAGCTGGTTGGCGTCCTTGACCAGATAATTGTGCTTGGTAAACGGGTTGGTCGCGCCGGTAATGTCCGCCTCCTGAAAAGCGTCCTTCCCAATTAAGCTGCTCAGCACCTGCCCGGTGATGGCTATGATAGGGATGGAATCGGCATAAGCCGTTGCAATGCCGGTAATGAGGTTGGTAGCCCCCGGCCCGGAAGTCGCGGTACAAACGCCTACCCTGCCGGTGGCTTTGGCATAGCCGCTGGCCATATGCGCCGCGCCCTGCTCCTGCCGCACCAGGATATGCTTGATTTTTTCAAAGGAATAGAGCGCATCAAACAGCGGGGTATTGGCCGCGCCCGGGTACCCAAACAATACGTCTGTCCCGTGGTCTGCCATAACCCGCAGGATGGCTTCGGCTCCCGATAGTTTCATATGTATCTCCCCCTTGATGGAATCCTGCTCCTATTAATCTTTATATTTTATCACTGTTTGGGCTGCCTGTCAATCATTCAGCCATTCCAGATATACGCCAGCACTTCAAATTCCAGCTCGATGGTATCCGCCGCCAATGAGTCAGAGAGCTGCCGCTCATTTTTGCAGCCGATAATGGGCAGCGTCTGAAAGCGCCGATTTGCAGCAGGCAGGCAAGCGCCACCTGGCTGACCGGCTTGCCCATCCGCCAGGCAATTTCCGCCGCCCGGGAAAACCGTGCCCGGCTAATGGTATTGTCATACCGCTGCGCCGCCTTCCGGCTCAAATTTTCCGGCCCTCCGGCGGCAAGCTTTGCAAAATACCCCTTTGCCTGCGACGCAAACGCAAATACCGGCACCGCCGCCTGGCTGTAATATGCCCCTTCCTGCTTGTCCATCAGCACCAGCGTGGGGTCGATATCCTCTTTATTTGGCCGGGCCAGTGAAAACTGGATCTGGCTGGCAGCCACCCGCGGCAGCCCGTGTGCAAATGCATAGCGGTCCGCCTCCTTCACCCGCTGGGCGCTCCAGTTGGAAAGGCCATAGGCACGGGTTTTGCCCGCCTTGACCAAATCAGAGAGCGGTTCGACAATTTCCCCCACCGGCAGCCGTTCATCGTCCCGGTGCAGGTAATAAAGCTCCACATGGTCGGTGCCAAGCGCACGCAGGCTGTCGTCCATATCGGCCTCGATTTCTGCGCGGGACAGCCGGGATACTTCCATAGTGGCCGGGTTGGGATGCCCGCCCTTGGTGCACAGCTGCACCTGGCTGCGGCAGCCGCGGTCCTTCATCCATTCGCCGATGGTATGTTCGCTCACCTGCAGTTCCCGGTCATCCACCCGGCCATAGATATGCGCGGTGTCCAGCACATTGCCGCCCGCCTCTAAATAGGCATCCAGCATAGCAAATGCCGTTTTTTTATCCATATCAGTGCCATACACATCGGTGCCAAGTACAATCTGGCTGAATGCCATTCCTGCAATCTGTACCATTTTCATTCGTCTATTCCCCCTCTTTTCCATATAAATCCCGGTAAATATCGCTGCGCGCCCGCACCTTTTTTACATACTGCTCGGTTTCCGGAAACGGGATGGCAGAAAGCTGCCTGCCGTCGGCGCTGTACTGCGGATCCGACAGCCATTTTCGCACATTGCCCTGCCCTGCATTATAAGCCGCCAGCGCGGTGTCCTCCTCGCCGTCAAAAGTGTCTATCAAATACCGGAGATACGCGCATCCAATGTGAATATTGGTCGCCGGCGCATACAAATCACCGTCTGCCTGGATATCAAACTGCTCCACGCACCACTTAGCCGTATCTTCTTTGAGCTGCATCAGCCCGTGTGCATCCTTGTGGCTGCGGGCATCCTCGGCAAACCGGCTTTCGGCGCTGATGACCCCCATGACCAGATAAGGGTCCAACTGGTATTGGGCCGACGACGACATAATCTCGTCCCGGTATTTGAGCGGGAAGGCAAGCCGCATGACCGGGCCATAGCAAAACAGCCCGGCAAATACCAATGCCGCCACAACCAAAATGGCAATCAACCGCTTTTTGTTGACAACAACCAGCATTTACGCCTCCAGCCTCTGTACCAGCGCCGCCACAGCTTCCTCCAGCGCACTTCCGTTATTTTCCAATACTATATCGCAGCGGGCGGCAAGGTCTGCCTGCTGCTGCTGGCTGCCTATACGCGCCAGCGCTTCCTGCCGCGAAATACCATCCCGCGCCATAATACGCTGTACCCGGGTTTCGGCATCCGCCGTCACGCACACCAGGCAATCGCACCAGCGATCCAGCCCGGCCTCGAACAGCAGCGGCGCATCTAACAGGATATTGCCGCCCTTTTTCATCTGTTCCTTTGCAGCCTCTATGATATATTTATGGGTAATTTGGTTGAGCATGCGCAGTTTTTCAGAATCCCCAAACACCATACCCCCCAGCTTTTTGCGGTCTAAATTTCCGTCCGGCTGCAAAATCCCCTGTCCAAACACCGCGGCCAGTTCCCCCAGGCACGGGCTTCCCGCGGTACAAACTTCACGGGAAATCTGGTCAAAATCAATCACCCGCCAGCCAGCCTGTGCAAACAGGGCCGCCGCCGTACTTTTCCCCGCACCGGTACCGCCCGTGAGCCCCACAACCATATACCTTCCCCCTATTTCGCGTCATACCAGCTTTCCCCAGCCTGTGCGTCTGCGGTCAGCGGCACCTTCAAATCCGCCGCCCCTTCCATGCACTCCTTCAAAAGCGCCTTGGCCTGCTCTGCTTCATTGGGCGGGCACTCCAAAATCAACTCATCGTGTACCTGCAAAATGAGCCTTGACTGCATCCCGCGTTTTTTGAGCTCCCGATATACCCGCACCATTGCAATTTTGATGATATCCGCCGCCGTGCCCTGTATCGGCGTATTCATGGCCATGCGTTCACCCGCGGCGCGCAGCATAAAGTTGGACGACTTGACCTCGGGCAGATACCGCCGGCGGCCAAAGAGCGTCTCAACATAACCGGCGTTCTTGGCCTGCTCCACCGCGCCGTCCATATACGCCTTGACATTGGGGTGCTTTGCAAAATACTGGTCAATGTAATCCTTGGCCTCGGCATTGGATATGTGTAAATCCTGCGACAGCGAAAAGCTGCCCATACCGTACACAATGCCAAAATTGACCGCCTTGGCCCGGCTGCGCAAAAGCGGGGTGATTTCGTCCTTAGACACGCCAAACACATGCATGGCGGTTGCGGTGTGAATGTCCTCGCCGCCGGCAAACGCCGCAATCATATTGGCGTCGTCTGCAATGTGCGCCAGCACCCGCAGCTCAATCTGGGAATAGTCTGCGTCAACAAGCACATCCCCGCTTTGCGGCACAAACATCCGCCGGAGCTCCCGGCCCAAATCAGTGCGCATAGGGATGTTCTGCAAATTGGGCTCGGTGGAGCTGATCCGCCCGGTCACTGCCACCGTCTGCATAAATTTGGAGTGGATCCGGCCATCCTTGGGGTCAATCAGCCCCAAAAGGCCGTCCACATAGGTGGACTTGAGTTTCGCCACCTGCCGGTAGGACAGGATATGCCCCACAATTTCATGCTTGTCTTTGAGTTTTTCCAGCGTCTCCGCATCGGTGGAATAGCCGGTCTTGGTTTTCTTTTTCGCAGGAAGCCCCAGCTTTTCAAACAAAATTTCACCAAGCTGCCGCGGGGAATTGATGTTAAATTCCCCGCCGGCAAGCGCGTAAATGGCCGTCTCCTGCTCCTTCATACGCGCCGAAAGCAGCCCGCCAAACGCCAGGAGCTGCTCCCGGTCCACCGCAAAGCCCAGGATCTCCATACTGGCCAGCACCTTTGTCAGCGGGAATTCTATCTCGTAACACAGCTTCTGCTGACCCAGCTCTCCAATGGCCGCCTCCTCATATTCCTGCAGGGCCGACAGCGCCGCAAGCTCGCTGCACACCAGCGGTTCCAGCTCCCCGGCGCTGAGGCCGTCCAGCTCCCGCCTGCCGCGGCCCTTGCCAAACAGCTCTTTGGCGTCCACCGCCGTACAGCCCAAAAATTCGCTGGCCATACCGGCAATGTCATACCGCGTACGCGCCGGGCTTAAAATATACCCGGCCACCGAAACGTCAAAATAATGGTCTGCATAACCAATGCCATACCGGTGCAAAAGCACCATGTCCTCCTTGCAGTCCAGCGACACCTTGCAAACCGTCCCGTCCTCCGCGGCGGCGCGGAATGCGTCCGCCATATCGCTGTCGGTCACCGTGATGTCACGGCTGATAAACGCCGCTTTCCCGTCCGACAGCACCGCCATGGCATACAGCTCGCCGCCCACCGTATACAGCCGGTAAACCAGCCGTTTTCCCGCCGCCGCAATGGCGTCCTGCAATGCCTGCCTGGTGTCCAGACGCACAAACGGCAGGCTGGGCAGCCGGTTCCCCTCCGGCATATCGTCCCCGCTCCCGCCAATGCGCTTGGAAAATGCATGGAAATCCAAATTTTGAAACAGCTTTGCCAGCCGCGGCGTATCATAGGCCTGCCGTTTGGCGCCGGACAGCGCAAATTCCCCCGGCACCTGCCGGTCAATGGTGGCAAGCGACTGGCTCATATACGCCATATCGCGGCCTTCCTCCAGCTTTTTGCGTGCGGCGGGCTTAATCGCCGGGTCATCCAAATGGGCATACAGGTTGTCCAGGCTGTGAAACTGCCCTATGAGCGAAAACGCGCTCTTTTCGCCTATCCCTTTAACGCCGGGGATGTTGTCGGACGCATCCCCCATCAGCGCCTTGACGTCGATAAACTCCGCCGGCGTCACGCCGTACTGCGCGCGCATGGCCGCCGCGTCATACACCGTTGTGGCGGTCTGCCCGGCGCGCGTCACAGTCAGCAGCACCTTGGTGGTATCGCTGCACAACTGCAAATCGTCCTTATCGCCGGTGAGTATCAGGCATTCCACCTGCTGCTGGTCGCACAGGCGGCTGACCGTACCGATGATATCATCCGCTTCATAGCCCTCTTTTTCATAAATGGTAATGTTCATAGCAGACAAAACCTCTTTTAAAATGGGCATCTGCATAGCAAGCTCATCCGGCATGCCCTTGCGCTGCGCCTTGTATTCCTTGTACTGCTTGTGCCGGAAGGTAGGGGCGCGCATATCAAACGCCACTGCAATATAATCGGGGTTGTGCTCGTCTAGCTGTTTAAATAAAATGGATAAAAAACCATAAATGCCGTTGGTATATACCCCATGCTGGTTGGTCAGCAGCTTGATGGCATAAAACGCCCGGTTGATGATGCTATTGCCGTCTATGATCAGATAGGTTTCCATGCGCCCGCTCCTCTATTCCAAAATCATCTGGTTTTTATTATACTATAAACCAACGCCAATTACAATTTTAATTTTCCTCTGCCAGCAGGGTTTGTGCAATTTGTTGAAAAAGGGGCGCACAGGCCGCATTGCCCTGCCTGCCGTCCTCTGCCAGTACCGCCATGGCATATTTGGGGCTGTCATAGGGGAAATACCCAATAAACCACCCGTGTACCATCAGCCCGGCGCCGCCTTCCCAGCCGGTTTCTGCCGTGCTGGTCTTTCCCGCCGCCCCCTGCGGAAGCTGGGCATTGGTGCCAGTGCCGGCCGTGGTGGTCTCCAGCATCATCTGCCCTATGGCGCCGGCAATCTCATCGCTTACCACACGGCGCGCGCCAAACCGCCGCAGGTTTTGCACAGTATACCCTTGATCGTCCACAATGCCCGCCGCCAAATTGACCGGCCGCTGCCAGCCGCCGTTTGCAATGATACACGCCATATTGGCCGCCTGCAGCGGGGTGAGCAGCAGTTCCCCCTGCCCAATGGACAAATTTGCCACCTCTGCCTCTGGGTACTGCTCCTTTTCCGGCACATTGCCCGCGCTCTCCGGCAGGCCAATCTCCCCCAGCAGCGTCTGCCCCAACCCAAACCGGCGCGCCATATCCATCAGCGCATGCCCGCCCGTCTTTGCGCCGATATCATAAAACGCCATGTTGCAGGACAGCGCAAAAGCGCTGTGCAGCGGCAGTTCCCCGTGCCCGTCCCGGTGCTGGCAGAAAAATTCCACCCCGCCCACGCCGGTTTTCCCCTCACACCAATAGTGGGTATCGGGCGTACAAACGCCTGCCTCCAGCCCGGCGGCGGCAGTGACAATCTTAAAAATGCTGCCTGCATTATACGGCGACAGCGCACGGTTCATCAGCTGCGTCCCATCCGATTCCAGCGCGGCCTGCACATTGTTCTGGTCATAGTTTGGACGGCTGGCCATAGCCAGCACGTCAAAAGTCTGCACATCCATCACCACCACCGCGCCGTTGTGCGCCATGGTGTCCATCGCCTGCTCCACCGTCTCCTGTATGTGATAATCCAATGTGAGCTGCAAATTTTTTTCGGGCGTATAATTGGCATTTTCTATACTAATCCCCACGCTGGAAATGGGGTTGCTGCGCGCATCCTTAAGCCCGGTCACACGGTAGGCAACATCGGTGTGCAATATGTCTTCAAACGCCTTTTCCAGCCCGCTCACCCCGGTATTTTCCGCATCGGTATAGCCAATCAGGTGGCGGGCAAGCGACTGCCCATCATACCGGCGGGGGATGCGCACCGTCCGGCCCGCCTCCTCTGCCGCCTCGCCCCGCCCGTCCACAAACGGCACAAAATCCCTATCGACAATGCCGCCCCGCCAAACCTTCAGCGTTTTTTCATCCAGCCGCTGGCTGGCGGCGCGGCTGGCGTACCGCTCGCTTTGAAACACGGCAATATGGAGCACTACGCCGGCCAGCAGGGCAAACAGCGCCAAAAATAGTAACAGCATCCCTTTTTTTCGCATCAAGCTCCCTCCTGTCATCATAGCATTTCCCTTTTGGCGGAAAATATGATATACTGTCATTGATACAAAGGAGGGAAGCAATATGATAACGGCGGCCATGACACACGGTACCCAGGCTTTTGACGACTGCAAATTCATCCGCACCCAGGTATTTGTAGAGGAACAGGGGTTTGTACAGGAATTTGACGATACCGACCCCATCGCCTGCCACATTGTGCTGTATGACGAGGGCAGCCCAGCCGCAACCGGGCGGATTTACCCAGCCGGGGAAGGCATATGGGCAATCGGCCGGGTAGCAGTGCGCAAGCCCTGGCGCGGCGCAGGGCTGGGCACACGCCTGATGCAGGAATTAGAGGCCGCAGCAAAGCGGCAGGGGGCTATATCCTTTACCCTGTCCGCCCAAGTACGGGCCCGGCATTTTTATGAAACGCTGGGCTATGCCGCGGTAGGCAGCGTATATGATGACGAGGGGGTCCCCCACGTCCGGATGGTAAAGCAGGCATAAAAAAGGCGCCCGCCGGCGTACTCTGCCGATGGGCGCCCTTTTTTGGGGTTTTGTGGCCTGCCGGGCGGAAAGCTTCAGGCAAAAGAAGGGGGAATCCCATCCGGCAGGCATTCGCATGTAGCTAAGTAACATAAAAGAAAAATATGGGGGATATTTTCTTTTATACTTTTTAGACGGCAAACAGGATAAAAAAGTTCCTCTTTGTGATAAAAAAAGATAAAAAATTTGCGCCCGCCGTCCAGCAAAAAAACCGTTCATTCCATTTTTCGTCAAAATCACCGCTGTTTCTTGTGCAATCTTTACAAATCCAACCTAATATTCTATGCAGATTATCAAAAATTATTTCATATTTGTTAAAAAAGTTTGACATTTTTAATCTTTATACGTATAATAGAGAGCGTAGGCAAAAAGGGGACGAAAGAAACAGGGGGAACAAACGAATGAAGAAATTGATATCATTGTCAGTTGCAGCCATCCTGGCCTTTAGTATGTTGTTTACCATTACAGCGTTTGCATCTGACACCGGCTATGTCACCACAGACGTCTTAAATGTCCGGGCTGCAGCTACAACCGATTCGGGCATTATCACACAGATTTACCGCGGCAACCAAGTGGAAATTATCGGCGTTTCAGGCGCATGGTATGAAATCAATTACTGGGGGATTTCGGCTTTTGTTCACAGCGACTATATCAGCGTACCAAACCCGGCTTCCCGGGGCGGCGGCGACCGCACCAAAGGGCAGCGGGCGGCGGACATTGCCTTGCAGTATCTGGGAACCCCTTACTGCTATGGCGGTTCTTCCCCCAGCGGGTTTGACTGCTCGGGGCTGACAAGCTATACATACAGCCAAATGGGCGTATCGCTCAGCCGTACGGCGGCTTCGCAGGCCAACCAGGGTACTTATGTTGCAAAGAGCGATCTGCAGCCGGGCGATTTGGTGTTTTTCAACACCAGCGGCGGTATCAGCCATGTTGGGATCTATACCGGGAACGGCC